>JAGBCU010000025.1 GCA_017937865.1 Clostridia bacterium
GCTTCGCAAAGCCTCACCTTTTTACTCTCCGCGAAGCATCTGGCATCTGGGAACTGGCATCTGGCATCTACATTTCACACTTCGCACTTCGCACTTAATTTGCCACTTGCCATTTCCAATTTGCCATTTTGCGAAGCCACTGGCATCCGGGAACTGGCATCTGGCATCTTATTTCACAACAAGAAGTGCTTTATCCGCATCATTTATAGTGCCGTCTGCATTTAAATCGCATGCATATTTTTGTTGTGTTGTCATTGCTTCGGGGCTTTTTATTGCCTCTTCCATTAAGAGAATATCCGCCTCTTCAAATGCAACGCCGTTCATATCATAATCACCAACTGCATATACATCAACAACAGTATGACCGCTTAACACTCTTTCCATAATTGATGCATCAATTACGTTAAGATAGCCGTTTCCGTCAAGGTCGTATTTTATGATATCGTCATAGCTTGCTGATTCAATCTGGTCATGTTCACCTGCAAGAGCTGTGTTTACAAGAGCCTGATAGTCAGTTACGTCAACCTCTCTGTCACCGTTTGTATCACCGATATTTGAAACAGAATAGTTGCCCGTGTCACCAATCTTTACCGCTTTATAAAGCGTTGTTGTATCAAAGGTGGGAATAGTGCCCTCTCGGTTATTATCCTGACCCCAGACCTGCTCGGTATTACCTTGCTGAAGAAGGTACGCAACCTCACCGCTTGCAAATTGCTCTGCAGTTTTATACGTTGTAGCGTCGCTATCATCCGTTTCTTCCGTTGCAAGATAGTAGCAATTTGAAATATTTCCGCTATACGCGGGGGCTATGGGACTTTCGTAGCTACCGGTACCAAAAACTGTGCCCGTATTAAAGCAATTATTTACTTTAAAATAAGAGGAATTACCAACAATACCGCCAACAAAGCTGTCGCCCGTTATTTCGCCTGTGTTATAGCAATTATTTATGAAAGTAATCGGAGATTCTATGCCTACTGCCATAGGCTCGTAGCCACAAATACCTCCTACAAAGCTTTGCGATGCTGAAACGTAGCCTTCATTACCGCAATTGTAAATATTGGTGTTTTCAGCCTGACCGCAAATACCGCCTACGCATTGCATACCGCCTATATAAGAGTCTGTAATAATAAGATTTTCAATAGTTGCACCGTTTGCACAGCCGAAAAAGCCTATATATTTACTTTCGGGCGAGCTTATATGAACACCTTTAATTTTATGGTAATCACCGTTAAAAGCCTTTTTAAACGGTGCTAAATCCGTGCCGATAGGCGTCCATTCAAGCCATCCGCTTGTTACAAGCTCACCGTTATACCAAGCTGTACCGTCGTAATTAAACTCGTAGCCCGGATTCATATCAATATCGTTAGCAAGTCTTATGGGTAAATTGTAAAAGCTCTTTTTGTTATTAACTGCATTCTGAAGCCATAAAAGCTCTCCAACGTTAGAAATTATGTATTCTGTGTTGGTTACATCAGGAGAGGGATATGCTCCACAGAAGGCACACACGTGATTAATAAAGCTATGACCTACTGTATCAGCTTTATTTGAATAACCGTACGTGGCACCACATATATCAGCATAATACAGCTTACCGCCGTTTGTTGAGGGTAAAGCCTGCTTAGGCTTTCCGTTATCTATATCCTGACCCCAAAGCTGAACGGTATTATCTCCTTGAAGCTTGTATGCAACCTCGCCTGAGCTTAATTGCTCTTGGTCAACCGCCGTTGCAGACAAGCTAACCGAGCTACAGGACGGAAGAGTTGAGAAATAATATATATTTGTAAGCTTTTGAGCGGCCTGAGCCTCGGTGTAATTCTTTAAAACACCTACTAACGCACCCGCTTTATCTGTTGCACCGTCCATTGTAATTGTGCCTGCACTCAGGTTATTTGAAAAGGTAAGATTTCTTCCGTTTTCACCGTTGTAGTAGCCTAAAATACCGCCAATCTGGGAAGCTCCGCCCGTATAATCAGAATTTATTGTGCCATAAAAACCGCAACCGTTTATTGTAACTGTTTTTCCGTTGTAGCTATATGCGGCTATACCGCCTACGCAATCAACGGCTGAAGCACCAAGGTCAATTGTTCCCGAGAAGGATGACCTTTCAATTGTAATATCACCCGTCTGACCTACAATACCGCCTACGAATTTTTTAGTATACGTATCACCCGCTGTGTAATTTACAGAAGAATGAACGTTGCTGATTGTAGCACCGCCGTCAGACTGACCTATAACACCGTACCAGGAATCTCCGCTTTTCGTAAATGCTGTTGTAACCTCACCGCTTATAGAAAAATTCTTTATAACGGTTATACCGCCACCGTTCGCAAAGCCGAAAAGGCCGTAATAGCCACCCGAGGTAATATTCATTGTAAAGCCTGTGATACTATGATTTTGCCCGTCAAAAATACCGTAATATTTTCTTGATGACGTACCGATAGGGGTCCAGTTATGACCCGAAAGGTCAATATCCGCCGTTAAAACTGCGTTTGCAGATGAGCCGAGATTACCCTTGTTATATTCTTGAGCAAACCAAAGTAATTGCCCCTTGTTGCCTATTGAATAAGCACCGTCAACCTTAACTGCACTTTCATATCCTGAACAAACGGCACAAACGCCGTCAATATAAGTATGCTCGCCTGCCACGCTTGAATTAGAGTAAGCACCGCCCGAGCAATTTTCTACGTTATAAACCGTGTGTCCGCTAAGGGTTGGTAAAGCATTTTCACCTATAGTCTGATACCAAATCGGTGTACTGCTACCGTTATTCAACAAATAGCATACCTCACCGCTCGCAAAGCTTTCCGCCGTTTTGCTTTCGGTATTAGTAACATTATTATCAGTTGGAGCGGCTACCGTAAAAGAATCTTTTGGGATAAAATAACAGTTTTCTATTATATTATAATTTTTGTCAGCGATAGTCTTACCATATCCGCCTAAATCTATAATTTCACATGCAACGTAGCAACGTGATACTGTTCCGTTATTTGTTCCTACTATTCCGCCAAAGCAACTATCACTTCCGATTTTTCCTGTATTGTAGCAGCCTATAACAGCACCGTTCGTATAACCGACAATTCCGCCTATAAAATCGCCGCCTAAGACCGTTCCGTTATTACCGCAGTTCTTTATCTCTCCACTGTAAGCATCACCTGCAATGCCTCCAACTTCGTAAGGACCTTCCACCGTCGTATTTTCATTAAAACAGTTTTCAATTAAGCCGTATACTCTACCTGCAATTGCACCCGTTTCTTGATCACCGTAAAAATATGAATCGGCAACTGTAAGAGAATGTACTTTGCTAATATTTCCTATTCTTCCGAATAAACCCGTTTTTTCAAGCTGAGTGTCATTACAGAATAAGCCGGAAACAGTGTGATTCTGACCGTCGAAATCGCCCTGATAATCAACACCGTTTTTTCCAATAGGAATCCAGCTTCGTAAGGCTGACGTATCAGAAACAAGATTTCCGGTTGAATCAAAAACGTTGCTGTTTACGGTTATATCTAATAAAAGCTCAACGTTTAAAGCTGTGTTTCCGTTATTTACTATTTGAGCGAAGGCATAAAGCTGGTCTGCATTCCATATTTCGTAATATGTATCGTTATCCTTATCATAAAGGGTTATTTCCCTGCCCGTATCTATAACGGCAGAAAAACTTTCCTGCGTTTCGGTATCGACTGCGACACCTTGAGGCACAAACGCCACGATAAGACCAAAGCAAAGAACAATGCTCAATATCTTATTTATGAATTTTTTTGCTTTCATAAAATCCCTCTTTTGTAGCTTTTACTTTAAATTATTGTTAAAGAAAGCTCACTTTATTGTTTCAAGACGCTCTTCATTTGTTTTTTCAATAAATTTCACAAGCTGTTTATTTAATGAGCTTCCCATCTTTTTATAGTCGATCTGTAATATTTCGTTTATTACCCTTTCTCTTTTCTCTTTTTCAATATCGTAGATTTTTAAAAGACAAGTAAGGGTAAGCTTTATTTTTTCTTCCAAAGTGTAATCCTCTGTGCAGGGCTCGGCAAGAGCACTTCTTTCGACACAGCAGGTTACCGTTTCGGCTCTTCTGAAGCGATTAAAATCCCAATCCTCAAGATATTCGCCTAAAACCTCAACGTTTTTTTGAGCAGTCCAATTTTTAACGAATTCCGAGGTCATAGGCAAAGAGTATATAGCAAGATACAAATCCTTAATGATAGGGTTTTGCTCGCAAAGAACAATTTGCGCCGTAACCTCCCAGCAATAAGTATAAAGCCAATCCTTATCCTTGCTTATTTTCTTTATACATTTATCGTGAAAGCTTGTTATTTCTTTCGTCAGCTCTAAAAGGATATGCTCCTTTGTAGGAAAATAAAAGGTTAAGTTACCCGTGCTGATATTAAGCTCATCGCTTATAGCCTTTGCAGACGTATTTTGAAAGCCTTTTGTTAAAAACATTCTTGCGGCAACCTGAATAATTTCGAGAATTGTTTGATTTGATTTTCTGTGAGCCATAGCACTCTCCTATAATTGCACGTATGCTAATTTCAAATAAATATTAGCATACATACTAAATATTGTCAACACATTGTTCATATTTCAGAAATTTATAGTTTTAACTTTATATGATTTAAACTGTTTAAATTGACTTATTGAGCTTTAAATGATATGATTTTCGTAATGAACTTTATTTTGAATTATATTTTTACAGGAGAATACTTATGAAATATTTTATCGGTATAGATTTAGGCACATCATCCGTAAAGGTTATTCTTTTAGATAGCAACGGGCAGGTTGTTTCTTCCGTTACGAAGGACTATCCTCTTTACTTTCCAAATGACGGCTGGAGCGAGCAAAGCCCTGAAGATTGGTACAACGAAACAATATCTGCATTAAGTGAGCTTTTAGATGGTAAGGATAAAGAAAACGTTGTTTCAATTTCCTTTTCGGGTCAGATGCACGGTCTTGTTATGCTTGATAAAGACGATAAGGTTATCCGCCCTGCAATTCTTTGGAATGACTCTCGTTCATTTAAAGAAACTGACGAATTAAATAAGGATAAAGACTTTTTGCTTGATAGCACGGGGAACATTGCTTTTGCAGGCTTTACTCTTCCGAAGCTTTTATGGGTTAAGGAAAACGAACCCGAAAATTACGGGAAAATTGCGAAAATAATGCTTCCCAAGGATTACCTTGCATACCGCCTTACAGGTGAATTCTGCACAGATGTTTCCGATGCTTCGGGTACACTTTATTTTGACGTTGAAAACCGCAAATGGTCTGAAAACATTCTTAATAAATTCGGTATAAAAGAGGAGCTTTTACCTAAAGTCCTTGAAAGTGATGAAATTTCAGGCTATTTAAAGGGTGAGCTTGCCGAGAAGTTCGGCTTAGGCAAGGTTGCCGTCAGCATTGGCGCAGGTGATAATGCGGCTTCGGCTATAGGTATGGGTGCGGTAAAGGACGGCGACTGCAACATTTCTTTAGGTACAAGCGGTACTATTTTTACAGTAAGCGATTCCTACAACTGCGACAGAAAAAATGCTATTCACGCCTTTTGCTCTGCAGGGCGAAATTATCACTATATGGCATGTATACTTTCAGCTGCAGTATGCTGTAACTGGTGGGTAGAAAAAATTCTTCGTGACGATTACTCGGCGGTTTTAAGTCAGGAGAATAAATTGGGTGATAATAATGTTTTGTTTTTGCCCTATCTTATGGGAGAACGCTCCCCTCTTAACGATACCGATATAAGAGGTATGTTTTACGGCCTTTCTCTTAACACAGAAAAAGACGAAATGACTCTTGCAGTGCTTGAGGGCGTTGCATTCTCACTTCGTCATAATATGGATATTATCCGTGATTTAGGTGTTGAGGTTAAAAAATCCACCATCTGCGGTGGCGGTACAAAAAATAAATTATGGCTTAAAATTATTGCAAGCATTTTAAACGTTGAGCTTGTTATCCGCAAAAATCAAGACGGCGGTGCCTTGGGCTCTGCAATGCTTGGTGCTAAAGGCGTGCTTTCAAAGGATGAATACACCCTTCTTGAAAGCAAGGTTTACGAGGTCGAAGAAACCGTAAAGCCCGACGAAGCTCTTTCTGAAAAATACGAAGAAAAATACAGAAAATGGTTAAAGCTCTACCCGGCGATTAAAGATGTCAAATAAGTGTGGAATGAAGATGCCGGATGCCAGTTCCCAGATGCCAGAGACCAGCAGAATGGCAAATTGGAAATGGCAAGTGGCAAATTTCGGAACTGCGTTGGCAATTATAAAACTCGCAAGGAGTAGAAAACTGAAGCTTTGCGACAGCCTATTCCTCTTTTTTACCGTAGGTAAAAAGGAGGGGGGACCGACCTTCAATAAATTAAAAATTAAAGGATAGTATATTTCGTGTGAATATACTATCCTTTATTTATTACTGAATCGGGGCGGTGGGTGGTACCCTACGCGACAAAGGAGCGTAGTTGAATCGTTAGATTCAAATGTTAGAAACTAACCATTACAAAAACCTATAGATAGAAGAACTGTAAGGAACATCCCTTTGGGTGTTCCGTAAAACGAACCTGCCCACACAACGAATTGTGATGGTAAATTAATCGCACCCAAACCGGAACGGGCAGAGCCACGTTCCCTACGGTGTACTAACTGACTTTATTTGAAAAGGTAAGTTTGTGTCAATGAAACCTACGGTTTCACGACGTTCGAGGACTCACGTCGAGTACCACCCACCAACGCCTGACGGCGTCGGTCCCACCTCCTTTTTTACTGCGTAAAAAAAGAGTGATAGGCTTCGCATAAATTTAATTAATCTATAAAAAACAACAGGTCTGCGATAGCTTTTATAATCGCCGTCGCAGACCGTTTTCTATTATCTATTCAATATTATCTTTTATCTATTATCTTGCTCGCCTCTGGCATCTTCACTATCACTTATTGCCTAAAAAACATCCCTCTTTGCCGAAGCAAAGAGGGAATTTTTTAATTAGTCTTCCTTAGGTGCGTAAAGAGCCTGAAGTCTAACAAGATGCTCGTATCTTTCGAGAGCTGTCTGTTCTGACTGTGCGAAGAGTGCTTCTGCTCTTTCGGGGAATGAACGGGTAAGAGCTGAATAACGTGCTTCGTTAAGAAGGAACTCTTTATAGTTACCTGTTGCGGGCTTAGAATCGATTGTGAAGGGATTCTTGCCTTCTGCTTTAAGAGCGGGGTTGTAACGGAACATATTCCAGTAACCGCATTCAACAGCCTTCTTCATTTCGTTCTGGCAGTTAACCATACCACCCTTAATTGAGTGCATTTCGCAAGGTGAGTAAGCAATGATAAGTGAAGGACCGTTGTAAGCTTCTGCTTCCTTGATAGCTTTGAGAGTCTGATTCTGGTCAGCACCCATAGCGATCTGAGCAACGTAAACGTAGCCATAGCTCATTGCGATTTCAGCAAGGCTCTTCTTAGCGATAGCCTTACCTGCAGCAGCGAACTGAGCAACCTGACCGATGTTAGAAGCCTTAGAAGCCTGTCCACCTGTGTTAGAGTAAACCTCAGTATCGAATACCATAATGTTTACATCTTCACCTGATGCAAGAACGTGGTCAACACCGCCGAAGCCGATGTCGTATGCCCAACCGTCACCACCGAAGATCCATACAGATTTCTTTGAAAGGAATTCTTTGTTTTCAACGATTGTCTTGCAAGCATCACAGCAAGCACCGTCACCGATAGCAGCAACGAGAGCTTCTGTAGCAGCACCGTTCTTTTCACCGTCGTTAACAGTTGCAAGATATTCTGCAGCAGCAGCCTTAACTGCATCAGATGCTTTATCAGAGTTAGCAATTTCTTCTACCTTAGCGATAAGGCTGTTACGAAGAGCATTCTGACCGAGAAGCATACCGAAACCGTGTTCTGCGTTATCTTCAAAGAGTGAGTTAGCCCAAGCAGGACCCTGACCCTTTGCATTTGTTGTATAGGGAGATGTAGCAGCGGGACCACCCCAGATTGATGAACAACCTGTTGCGTTAGAAATATACATTCTGTCACCGAAGAGCTGAGTAACAAGACGAGCATAAGCTGTTTCAGCACAACCTGCGCAAGAGCCTGAGAACTCAAGGAGAGGCTTCTTGTACTGGCTGGAGATAATGCTCTGTGCAGAAGCAACGCCTTCTTTTTCTGTTACGTTAGCTACACAGTAATCGAATGCTGCCTGCTGAGCATCCTGGCTCTCACGAGATACCATCTTAAGAGATGCTGTGGGACAAACGCCAACACAAACGCCACAACCCATACAATCGAGGGGAGATACAGCAAGAGTGTAAACGTAATCTGTCTTAACAACGGGCTTGGGAGCCTTCTTAAGAACTTCGGGAGCATTAGCTACTTCGTCAGCATCAAGAGCGAAGGGACGAATTGTAGCGTGAGGACAAACGTATGAACACTTGTTACATTTTGCACAAGTTGTAGGATCCCATTCAGGAACGAGAACTGCAACACCACGTTTTTCGTAAGCAGATGCACCCTGTTCGAATGTACCGTCAGCATGGTCTGTAAATACAGAAACGGGAAGAGCATCACCGTTCATAGCGCCAACGGGCTTCATAATATTGTCAACCATCTTAACAAGCTTTGCAGGACCTTCAGAAGCAGCTGTTTCTACAGCGTCAACTGCGTTTGCCCAATCAGCAGGAACGTCGTACTTCTTGAATGCGCCGAAGCCTGCGTCGATAGCTTTATGGTTCATATCAACGATTTCCTGACCTTTTTTGAGGAACTTCATTGCAGCATTCTTCATATAGCCGATTGCATCGTCCTTAGGAAGAACGTTTGCAAGAGCAAAGAATGAAGCCTGAAGAATTGTGTTTGTTCTCTTACCGAGACCGATTTCTGCAGCAAGGTCAATAGCGTTAACAGTGTAAAGCTGAATGTTGTTCTTTGCGATATACTGTTTTGTTTCTGCGTTAAGCTTTTCTGCAAGCTCTTCGTCAGACCACTGGCAGTTGATAAGGAATACACCGCCGGGTTTAACGTCGTTAACAATCTTGAAGCCTTTTTCAATGTATGCGGGAGTATGGCAAGCAACGAAGTCAGCCTTGTTAACGTAGTAGGGGCTCTTGATGGGCTTGTCGCCGAAACGAAGGTGAGAAATTGTTACACCACCGGTTTTCTTTGAGTCATACTGGAAATATGCCTGAACATATTTGTCTGTATGGTCACCGATAATCTTGATAGAGTCTTTGTTAGCACCAACAGTACCGTCACCGCCGAGACCCCAGAATTTACATTCGATTGTACCTTCAGCAGCTGTATTGGGAGCAGCTTCTTCGGGGAGTGAAAGGTAGGTAACGTCGTCGTTGATACCAAGTGTGAAATGCTTCTTTGAATCTGCTTTTGCAAGGTCAGCAAAGATAGCAAAGATTGATGAGGGAGGAGTATCCTTAGAACCGAGACCGTAACGACCGCCGGAAACTGTGATACCTGTTCTGTTGCAAGCGTCAAGAGCAGCAACAACGTCAAGATAAAGAGGTTCACCGATTGAACCGGGCTCTTTTGTTCTGTCAAGAACAGCGAGCTTCTTAACTGTTGCAGGAAGGGCTGCAACGAATTTTTCTGATGCGAAGGGTCTGTAAAGACGAACTTTAAGAAGACCAACCTTTTCGCCCTTAGCCATAAGGTAATCGATAACCTCTTCAGCAACGTCACAGATTGAACCCATAGCAACGATTACGTTTTCTGCATCAGCAGCACCGTAGTAGTTGAAGAGCTGATAATCTGTACCAAGCTTTGCATTAACCTTACCCATGTATTCCTCAACGATTGCGGGAACTGCATCGTAGTAAGTGTTGCAAGCTTCTCTGTGCTGGAAGAAGATGTCACCGTTTTCGTGAGAACCGCGCATTACGGGACGCTCGGGGTTAAGAGCTCTCTTTCTGAATGCGTTAACAGCATCCATATCGCACATTTCTTTAAGGTCTTCGTAATCCCAGATAGCAATCTTCTGGATTTCGTGAGATGTACGGAAACCGTCAAAGAAGTTGATAAAGGGAACACGGCTCTTGATTGTTGCAAGGTGAGCAACAGCACCAAGGTCCATAACTTCCTGAGTATTTGTTTCAGCAAGCATTGCGAAACCTGTCTGACGACAAGCATAAACGTCTGAATGGTCGCCGAAAATGTTAAGTGCATGTGAAGCAACACAACGAGCTGATACATGGAAAACGCTGGGAAGAAGCTCACCTGCGATTTTGTACATGTTGGGGATCATAAGAAGAAGACCCTGTGAAGCTGTGTAGGTTGTTGTGAGTGCACCGGCTGCGAGTGAACCGTGAACAGTACCTGCTGCACCTGCCTCAGACTGCATCTCGGAAACTTTAACTGTTGTACCAAAGATGTTTTTAACGCCCTGAGCTGACCACTGATCAACGTAGTCTGCCATAGGGCTTGAGGGTGTGATGGGGTAAATACCTGCTACTTCTGTGAAAGCATATGACACATACGCAGCGGCATTGTTACCGTCCATGGTTTTCATTTTTCTAGCCATAGTATTTCCTCCTATAAAAAAATCAATAAATTATAAGTATTATAATAACACCACTGATTATATTATCACGAATATTCTAAAATGTAAACTGTAAAAAACTAAAAAATTGCCGAAAATTTAACAATATTTTTAATTTTTGCTTTTTTTGTGATTTTACTTGGGAAAAGCTATATAAAAATTGGTTTTATCCTCAAGCCTTTCCCCTTTCGTTTTTGTAATAAGCCACAGTAAAAACTGACATAGTTGACAAATTTCCATAAAAGTATATAATATATCCTAATATGGTGTATCCTTGTACCCCATAAATATCTTTTTATTTTTGAAAGGAGTAAATCCGACCATGGATGACCCCGGACCTAATTTTACGGCCCAATTTTTAAACCTTGCTGCTGAAAATTCTTCAGGCAGTAACCTTGTATTTCAGATTCTTCTGCTTCTTGTACTTATTCTTGTAAATGCATTCTTTGCAATGAGTGAAATGGCTGTTGTTTCTCTTAATGATGCAAGGATTGAAAAAATGGCAGAAGACGGTCACAAAAAAGCAAAGCTTATTTTGAAGCTTACAAAAAATCCCACAAGATTTTTATCAACTATTCAGATAGGCGTTACTCTTGCAGGATTTTTAACCTCTGCTTCAGCGGCTACCGCTTTTGCAGAAATGCTTACAAACGCAATCACAGCTTCTTTTGACGTGCCCGAAAACATTGTTTCACCTATTGCGGTTGTGCTTATCACACTTGTTATGTCTTACTTCTCTTTAGTTCTGGGCGAGCTTGCCCCCAAGAGAATCGGTATGCAGGTGCCTGAGAAAATTGCATTCGCAGTTGCAAAGCCCTTGCTCGTTATTTCAAAAATAACAGCACCATTCGTAAAATTCCTTTCTCTTTCCACAAACGGTGTGGTAAGGCTTTTAGGCTTCGACCCTAACGCTAACGAAGAGGTTGTTACCGAGGAAGAAATTCGTATGATGGTTGACGTGGGCGGTGAAAAAGGTGTTATTGAGGACACTCAGAAAGAAATGATAAATAACATCTTTGAGTTTGACGATATGGATGCCGGCGACATTATGACCCACAGAACAGACGTTGTTGCCGCTGATATTAACGACATCACTCTTGAAGACTTTATGAACCTTGCCATTGAACACGGCAGGTCAAGAATCCCCCTTTACGATGAGGATATTGACAATATTGTCGGTATCGTTTACGTTAAAGACCTTCTTAAATTCGTCGGTAAAGAGGTTAAGGCTAAGGGTACTCTTAAAAACATAATGAGAGAGCCTTACTTTATCCCCGAAACAAAATCCTGCGGTGAGCTTTTCAAGGAAATGAGCTCAAAGCGTATTCAGATGGCTGTTGTTGTTGACGAATACGGCGGAACAGCAGGTATCGTAACTCTTGAGGATATTGTTGAAGCCATTATGGGTAATATCCAAGACGAATACGACGTTGAGGAAGAGGAAATTTCAAAAATCGACGAAAACACCTTCACCGTTGACGGAACGATTGATATTGAAGAAATTGACGAGCTTATCGGCAAAGAGCTTCCCGAGGGTGACTATGAAACCCTTGCAGGCTTTATTATGGATGAGCTTCAATGTATTCCTAAAGACGGCGAAATGAACGAGGTTGTTTTCGAAAACGTTAAATTCACCGTTCTCTCTGTTGAGGATAGACGAATAGAAAAAATCAAAGTTGAAATTACACCCGTTGAAGAAACCTCTGACGAAGAGGAAGACGAGGACTAATTTCAAAACAAAAAATATTCTGCACCATTAGCATTGCTTTTGGTGCAGTTTTTTGAAAGAGAGAAGCCTATGAAAAAGCTATGTTGTTTTATTACAATCTTCATATTTTCAGCTGCCCTTTGCGTACCCGCCTTCGCTTACAATTTTGACGGTGGCTCTTTGTTTAGTATAGACGTGCCTGAAAATTTTATTGAAACAGAGTACAGCGACTCCTCATATTTATTTGAAAATAACGAGGGTGATACGTTAAATATTTCTTTTTCAGAAAACGCAGATGAATTCTGCGTTAAAAATATGAGAGAAAAAGAATTAAATGAATATAAAAATGCCTTTGCAGAAGATGTAAAAGCTGTAACAGAAGCTTACGAAATTGAAATCAACAGCGAATTTCTCTCTTGCGAAAAGGTAAAAACAAATGATGGTACAACCGCACTTATGAGCGTTATTAAGACAACGCTAAAGAAGGATGACAGAGCCGAAACATATTACCAAAAGGTTTATGAATTCGGCGGTGTAAAAAACAAATACACCTTCTCTTATTCTACAACCGATGAAAAAAAGCTTAATGCCCTTGATGACAGCTTGAATTCAATTGTACTTAACGAAGCCTCCTTCAGAAGCACCGGTGAGAGCATTGCTATTTATTCATTTGTTGTCCTTATAGTCCTTCTTTGCGTAGCAGGTATTGTAAGGTTTATAAGAACGCCCGAGAAAAGAAGGCAAGGGAAGCTGAAATAAATTGCAAATGGGAAATGGCAAGTGGCAAATTAAGTGCGAAGTGCGGAATGCGAAGTGCGAAGTGAAGATGCCGGATGCCAGATGCCAGATGCCAGGGGCTTCGCACACAATTTAGTGAGGAGTGTGGAGTTAGGAGTTAGGAGTGAAGGGGCACTTCGTGCCGATTGTAATGCTCACTTCACTCGCTAATGAATGATGAATAGTGAATAGTGAATAATGAATAATTAAGGGTCTGCGACGGCAATATAATTTGCTATCGCAGACCTATTGGTTTTTTGTATAAACTAAACTGTAGCGAAGCCTATCCCTCTTTTTTCGTGAAACGAAAAAGGAGGGATAAATAGTTCTTCTATCCGTCTAAACCTAAGACGTAAGAGAACTACCCACCACCGTTCCGCTTTAATAAACAGATAACAGACAGTATATCACACGGAATATACCATCTGTTATCTTTATTTTATTAAAGAACGGTCCCCCTCCCTATTTGCTAACGCAAACAGGGATGAAAAGCTTCGCAAAGCCTCACCTTTTTACTCTCCGCGAAGCCTCTGGCATCTGGTATCTGGCATCTGGCATCTTTACAATCGGCAACGCAGTTCCGAAATTTGCCACTTGCCATTTCCAATTTGCCACTTTTAAATGCGTTGATTTTTGATGCAGACGATGGAGTTGCGAAGTGAAGCTGTACAAGGGTACTGCGAACTGAGCAAAACGCCGTATGCACAAAAAGCTAACCTACAGTAAAATGCGTTGATTTTTGATGCAGTTTGTGATTTCTCTGCCCCGAAGCTGTATACAGATACTGCGAGTGGGCAGAAAATCGCTAAATGCACAAAAAGCAACCATTTTAAAATTTTCTCCAGACCATTTTGTTTACTATTTCTGTATATGATTGGATTATTTTAACGACTTTGGTGGATACGTTTTCGTCGGTGTAGACGGGAACGGGAATGCCGAGGTCGTTGTTTTTATTCATCTCAACAGCGGTGTCAATTCCCTGAAGAAGCGAAGCCTCGCTGATACCTGCAAGAACGAAGCAAGCCTTGTCAAGCGCTTCGGGACGCTCTGTTGAGGTGCGGATGCAAATAGCGGGGAAGGGCTTTCCGATTGAGGTAAAGAATGAGCTTTCCTCGGGAAGAGTTCCGCTATCGGAAACAACTGCAAAAGCATTCATCTGAAGGCAATTGTAATCGTGGAAGCCCAAGGGTTAGTGCTGAATTACCCTTTTATCAAGCTTAAAGCCACTTGCCTCAAGCTTCTTTTTGCTTCTGGGATGGCAGGAATAAAGTATAGGCATATCGTATTTTTCTGCCATTTTATTAACCGCATTGAAAAGAGAAAGGAAATTCTTTTCTGTATCAATATTTTCTTCTCTATGAGCAGAAAGAAGAATATATTTGCCTTTTTCAAGACCTAACCTTTCGTGAATATCTGAAGCTTCAATTTCACTTAAGTTGTTATGAAGCACCTCTGCCATAGGTGAGCCTGTAACGTACGTTCTTTCTTTAGGCAAACCGCAATCAGCAAGATATCTTCTTGCATGCTCACTGTAAGCAAGGTTAACATCTGCGATGATATCAACAATTCTTCTGTTTGTTTCCTCGGGAAGACACTCATCCTTGCAACGGTTACCTGCTTCCATATGGAAAATCGGGATATGAAGTCTTTTTGCACCGATTACCGAAAGGCAAGAGTTTGTATCACCTAAAACAAGGACTGCATCGGGCTTTATTTCTTCCATAAGCTGATAAGATTTTGCGATAATATTGCCCATTGTTTCGCCTAAATCCTTACCAACGGCATCAAGATAAACGTCGGGATCATCGAGCTTTAAATCTTTAAAGAAAACACCGTTAAGATTATAGTCGTAATTCTGACCTGTATGAGCAAGAATTGTATCAAAATACATTCTGCATTTATTTATAACTGCGGCAAGACGGATAATTTCGGGGCGTGTACCGACAATTATCAAAAGCTTTAACTTACCGTTGTTTTTAAAACTTACGTTACTCATTATTCTACCACCTCAAAGAACGTGTCGGGCTTATTGGGATTAAAAATTTCGTTTGCCCACATTACAGTTACAAGGTTTTCTGTTTCGCTTAAATTAATTATGTTGTGCGTGTAGCCGGGGAGCATATGCACCGCCTGAATTTTATCACCGCTGACGTGGAAATTCAAAACCTCGTCGCTACCGATTTTACGTTGCTGAATAAGACCTTCACCTGCAACAACGATGAAGAATTCCCATTTAGTATGGTGCCAATGCTGACCCTTTACGATACCGGGCTTTGAAATGTTTATTGAAAACTGACCACAGTTTTCTGTTTTCAAAAGCTCGGTAAAGGAGCCGCGGTCATCCTCATTCATTTTTAAATCAAATATCACCTTTTCTTTCGGGAGGTATGAAAGATAGGTTGAATATAATTTCTTTTCAAATGAATTAAAGGGTATTTCGGGCATAACAAGAGTTGCAGGCTGATTTTTGAAGCTTTCTAAAAGCTCGACAATTCTGCCTAAAGTTACCTTATGAGTATTAAAGGACGTGCAGAAATTACCATTTTCAACGGAAATTGCATTCACGCCGTCATATTCGCAACGTGTTTCCTTGCCCTCTAAGGCGTTAAGAAGCTCGCAAACTAAATCATCAATATAAAGAAGCTCAAGCTCAACGGCAGGGTCGTTTACGGTAATAGGCAAATCGTTTGCCATATTGTTACAAAATGTTGCGATAACGCTGTTGTAATTTGGTCTGCCCCATTTACCGAAAAGGTTAGGAAGACGGTAAACGAGCACCTTCGCACCGGTAGACTTTGCATAATCGAAGAATAAATCCTCGCCTGCTTTTTTGCTTTTACCGTATTCACCGTTTGCGTATCTGCCTACGAGAGTTGCCTGAATTGATGAAGAAAGCATAACCGGGCAGGTATTATTATATTTTTTAAGAGTATCAAGCAATTTTGAAGCAAAGCCGAAATTACCCGCCATAAAATCCTCGGGATTTTCGGGCCTGTTTACCCCTGCAAGATTAAAAACGAAATCTGCATTTTTGCAGGCTTCTTCTAAAATCTCCTCTGATGAATTTATATCATAAAGATAAATTTCATCAATTTTAAGCTGTGGGCGTGTTCTATCCTTATTGCTTTTAAGGTTATCAAGAGCTGCCGCAAGGTTTTTACCGACGAAGCCCTCTGCACCGGTTACAAGAATTTTCATTAGTTTTTCTCCAATTCTTCTCTGATATATGCCAATGATAAGAGTTTTTCTTTTACCTCTTCAACTGTAAGAAGCTCTGTATTGTTAGAATTAAATTCACTTAAATTGGTGCGTTCTTTGTCACCGTCTTTAAAGTATTTATCGTAGTTAAGACCTCTGTTGTCGCTGGGCACGCGATAGAAATCACCCATATCAACAGCGTTTGCACACTCTTCGTTTGTAAGAAGAGTTTCATATAATTTTTCACCGTGACGGATACCGATAACCTTGATTTCTGTATCAGGTCCGAAAAGTGATGTAACTGCCTTTGCGAGAACCTCGATTGTGCAAGCAGGTGCTTTCTGAACAAGAATATCACCGTTCACGCCGTTTTCAAATGCAAAAAGAACAAGGTCAACAGCCTCATCAAGTGACATAACAAAACGTGTCATTGAGGGCTCGGTAATAGTAATGGGGTTACCTGCTCTTATCTGGTCAATCCAAAGAGGGATAACTGAGCCACGGGAGCACATAACGTTGCCGTAACGTGTACAGCAGATTTTTGTAGTGCTTGTATTTCTTGATTTTGCAACTGCAACTCTTTCTTCAAGCGCTTTTGTGATACCCATAGCGTTTACGGGGTAAGCAGCCTTATCGGTTGAAAGGCAGATAACACTTTTTACGCCCTCTTCAATAGCGGCTGTAAGAACGTTGTCAGTACCGATAACGTTTGTACGAACTGCTTCCATAGGGAAAAATTCGCAAGAGGGAACCTGCTTAAGTGCTGCTGCATGGAAAATATAATCTACGCCGTGCATAGCATTTTTAACTGACTGTAAATCTCTTACGTCACCGATATAGAATTTAATCTTCTCGGCAACCTCAGGCATTTTTGCCTGGAATTCGTGACGCATATCGTCCTGCTTTTTCTCGTCACGGGAGAACACACGAATCTCGCCGATATCGGTGTTTAAAAAGCGGTTAAGCACCGCATTACCGAATGAACCTGTACCACCGGTAATAAGTAATGTTTTTCCTTCAAATAAACTCATTTTTATTTCCTCCCATAAGTTTATGTTTTTATTTTAATCTTAATTTTTTTAACAAGTTGTAGATAAAATTGATCTGTCTGCGATATTTGAATCGGGTTACGGTTTGCTTAGGCGGTGTAGCGTATGCGTTTTTTACCGCCTCATAACCTTTATTCTTATATATCTCAAAAAAATGATTTCTTTTTGCAGTATCGTTTTGCCTTTTTCTGAGAGCCGGATTACTTTCACCAACAAGTGAAGCATCCTTCTCTTCTAAAGAAAGACCTTTTACTGATTCAAGCAATTGTTTTCCTTTTTCAGTAGATGCAAGAATAATCGATATACCGTTTTTACGTTTTTCTTTTGAATACTTGTTCTTGTCACTTGCAGAATAATCACCTAAGGTAATATCCGCTATTCTTTGTGGTGAAGAATATCTGCATACAGAACAATACTCTCTGTTTGAATACCCTAATGAAAAAGGATAACCGAACGTGCTGTAATAACTGAATTGTGAAACGGTTTTTCCGTTTTCAAATGTGATTTTAAACTGACTGTCTTCCCAGCCCTTTTGCTTATCTCTGAATTTAACGTCTACTGCTTTTGAGCCATTTAAACTTTCGCTTTCTGAAATCACGTCTTCAAAGAAAGCGGTAGACCCTACGCCGTGACATAAAATTTCACAAGTTATCAAGTTTTCGTAAGGCTTTTTAAGATAATGGAATAAACCGTCAATCTGGCAAGGTGTACCCGAAAACAAAACCAGCTTATTTTCATCAAGATACCTTTTCGCCTCTTTATAAGCACCGCTTGCATTGCTTTGAATGTATTTTGAACCCTGCATAGACAATGCTTCGTTTTCTGAAAAAGCCGATTTATGAGAAAGCTTTAGTTCATCATCAAAAACGGCACCGAAAACTATACCCGACTGCGAAAAAACCTCTCGGCAAAGGCTCATAAAAATCCCGCCTGAAGTGCTGTTTTTAAGCATTTTTTTGTCTTCAGACCACCCTGCATATATTGACAAGGGTGCCTTGAAGTCAAAGGCTTCGGAAAGTGTAGGGCAGGTTTTTTGACACAAACCGCACTTGCAACACAACTCTTCGTTTATACAAGGGAAAAGAAAGCCTTCTTCATCATATTCCATTGAAATTGCATTCTGAGGACAAGCATCACAGCAGGCGGAACAGCCCGTGCACATTGATTTAATCGCTAATTCAACCATTTTTTGCTCCGTTTTTTATCGAATTCCAAAGAAAAGCTCTGTCTTTTTCTCTTCTTGCGGATATACGCTTATTTACCTCTGTATAATCAATATCACCTAAAGGCTCGTTTACCTCTTCGGGCTTCGTGATTAACCTATCCTCAAGACCTGCAAGAGAAAGAATGCTTGTAATTCTGGAATTCATATTATTTTTTTCATTATCTGTATTTCTGAAAAGGCAGATAAAGTTACGGTTAAAGTTAATTGAAAATGCAGTTGCGTGGAATGAATCTGTAATAATAAGCGATGCATTTTTTATTAAATACATAAATTCAGAAGGGCCTGCGTCATAAATTTTTGTACTGTTCTTTTTGTAGATATCCTTTAAAGCAAAGGGTAAGGTTACTACCTCATAGCCCGTTTTCTTTCTCATCTTTTCTACAAAATCGTATGTGCTTTCATTTTCATTGAAAAGGTAGCAAAGAATATACGGTTTTTTAACCTCAACGGGCTTAACCGCCTTTGACCACCATTCACCGTCGAAAAGCAAGGTGGGATCAAGCACAACGGGTGCCTCCTGCCCTGCAATTTCGCTGATAAGCTCTGCACCTCTTTGCTCTCTTACTGAAACTGCATCAAGTCGGTTTATAAGTCGCTTCATATCAGCGTGACATTCTTCAGGTACAAATTGAACACCAATACTGGGGGCATACGCGATTTTACCTTTATTTTCGGGAACGAAATCAAGATAATAAGGACCAACATTTAAATTATGGTGAATAACCGGATTCCAAATCTGGTCGCTACCGCAAACAAACGAATCGTAGGGTGGCGGTGTTTCTCTTAATTCATCCCATGAGGTATATAATTTATCGGCAAAAATGAGTCTTTCCTGTCTGAACTCTTCAAACTTCAAATCTCTTTTTGCTTGGTTTTTTCTATCTAATTTTCTTAAATAAAACTGAAACGGATGCTTTATCAAGCGTGTTATTCTCACCATCATCGGCTCGGGGATATGCTGTAAATTTACAGCCTTAGCAATATCCGCATAAGGTGTATATTTAATTATTTCGCACTCGTTACCGTCCTTTTTTATTGCCTGCTGAAGAGCATAAGCCTGCAAGCAAGCACCGTAGTTATTAATGTAACAAGTCATTAAACCAACGTTCATAATTAACCTCGCTTTAAAATTTCAAGTACTTTATTTATTAATTGCTTTCTTTTTTGTATATCAAAGTAATAAAAGAAGTTTATAATCGCACCCAAAACGGCACAAGCACCAACAACGAGTATAAGGCCGAACCAACCCGTAGGTGAAGCTACTTTTAAAACACCTGCGAAGAGTGCGGTAAGAATTGCGATATTGAAAATAAATTTCAACTTGTTTTTATAGAAAAAGCTTTTCTTTATGCCAACGCAGTAAGATGCGTATGGTACTGAAAATGCGAATTCATAAATTACTGCAAAAACAGAGCTTACACCTGCTATTGCATAAATTCCGTAGTCCGTTGTTTTTATAAGAATATACACAACAACAAGACCTAAAACGCCTCTTCCTAAAGTAAGAAGTGCGGGTAACCTCATTTTAGCCGCAAGTAAGGCAGAGTTGCCCATACATTGTGTGCTTGCAGAGGAAATCATAGGAAGCATACCTAAAAC
This sequence comes from Clostridia bacterium, assembly GCA_017937865.1. GTDB lineage: Bacteria > Bacillota > Clostridia > Oscillospirales > Acutalibacteraceae > DTU089. The sequence goes on from JAGBCU010000025.1 coordinate 20,093, forward strand.
GGCAGTCCAATATAAAACGTTTGTGTCAACCGTTGGCATCCATAAAGCAAAGAATGTTTTACCGCAGGCTAAAAATCCTGCTATAACAATTGCTGAGCCGAAGCCTAATAAATCAAACGAAGATTGGAAAACCTCTTTTATTTTGTTTTTATCTGCGTGTGCATAAGCTATCGTAAGGCTTGGCAAGAAAATGTTTGCAAGCATTATGATAAGTGTCACAATCTGATTAGGTATAGTTTTTGAGATGCTCAACGCACCTGCTAAAACTGATGAAACAAGCACGTTTGCCATTATTAAATCAAGTCCGTTAAGAAGAATTGTGTTAACCTGATTTACAGAATTCCAAATACCTGTTCCCACAAGCTCTTTAACAAGATTTTTTCTGAAAAATTTAGGCTTTACCTTAACCTCAGGCATTAATTTTTTTGTAGAAAACACGTAAAACGATGCTTCAAGAATAACGCTTACCGCATAAGAAATTCCTAAATAAACTATATCTGCCTTGAAGAAATAGAATAAAACGAATAAAACTACAACCTTTGCAATTGAAACGAAAATAAGAGCAATCGCTTTTAAATCAAGCCTGTCAAGGCAGAAAACTGTTGAGGAAAAGACAGAGCATACAGTAGTTACAAGACCCGAGAAAAGAACTAAAAGGAACAGAATCTGTACCGATTTTAAAAGCTCGGGTGGTACTTCTAACAACGAGTCTATATGAAGCACGCTTAAAATAATAATTACACTAAATAAAAGCGAGATACCGAATACCGAATAAAAAACGGTAGAATAATATTTTTTAACTTTTTCTTTATCACCTGCGTGATAAGCTATGGTTATATATCTTGAAGCCATAGACGTAACCGCAGAGGTTATAACTGTAAAATATGATATACAAGTACACGCTATCGAATAAAAGCTATAGCCTACCTCACCTACCTTGCTTACAAAATACGGGGTGAAGAAAAAGCTTATTATTAACGACGTTACAAATTGTATTATATTTGAAACAAGGTTTATTGATAATCTTTTACCGTTCATTATTGCCTCTTAAAACTAAAAATTCTTACTCTTTATATGAGTTATAAGTAAAATAGAGTCTGTTTTCAAAGTCGTCGTCTGTTTCGGGAGCCTTGCCCTCGCTGAACCCGGTTATAAGGTCAGCCAATCGTCCGAGTGTAACGTGATAAACGCACTTTTCATCAAGATAGAAAATGCCGTCGTCAGCAGGCTTTTCTTTATTATCAAGCTGATTTACGAAAGACTCAATTACGTCATCAATGTAATAAAAGTGCATTTCAACATCTCTGTTATTAACAGTTAAGGGAATATTTCTATTAGCGTTGTAGCAAAAGGTTGCAACAACTGAATGATGATTAGGTGTTGCCCATTTACCGAATGTATTTGTAAGGCGGTAAACAATTGCTCTTGCACCCGTTTCTTTTTCGTAATTAAACATACATTCCTCTGCGGCAAGCTTACTGTTGCCGTAATCGGAGCCGTTAGTTGCCTGAATACTTGAGGTATATAAAACGGGGCAGGTATTATTATTTTTCTTAAGACAGTCTAAAAGGTCCTCAAGGAAAACGTGATTTGTTTTATCAAATTCGCTTACATCCTTTGGACGATGCACCGCTGCGAAGTTATAAACAAAATCGCAATCCTTTGTGTATTCCTCAATTTTTTCTGCGGGTGTATCTATATCAAATTCATAGATTTCATATCCGCCTTTTTTGTTAAGAGCATCTATAAGATTTTTTCCTATAAAACCCTTTGAACCGGTAATTAAAATTTTCATTGTTCACCTTTTATTACAATAAATCAATTTGTTGGCAAAAATAACTTGCCATATTTTTTTCAAAAAACTGTGACAGCTTTTTTTTATCAATCAAGGTTGGTTCTTTTACCATAAACTCTTTAATTTTTTGTATATTCTCTTCTTCATTGCCGTTTTCATCAATTATAAGAGCATTGGGATATATCTTAAGATACGGTAATGAAGAATCCTTTTCGGAATGGGTAAAGGAAAGAATTTTTTTCCCCGTTGAAATATACTCAAATATCTTACAAGGAATCATACAAGGATTTGCATTACCGAAATTAAGTAAAACATCTGCATTTCTCTGAATAGAATCAATTTCTTCGTAAGGAACTTTACCGTGTAAAATGATTTTCTCTTCGGAAAGACCCGCACCATTTATAACCTCTTCGATTTCAGGGGTTATTCCGCCGTAAATATCAAAAACAAACTCTTCGCTATCAAGCTTTTTTAAAAGCTCTAAAAAAATTTTTGGATTTGCTGTACCCGTACTCATTGAGCCGGTATAAACAAAGTGGAGCTTGTCTTTCTTTTCATAGCTTCCGTTTCTGTCGGTGGTTACTAACGGGATATCGAGAAACTCTAATTTTTCTCTGTAAATATCGTACTCTTTGTTATCGTAGTGGGACCTATGAGATTCCATAATAAAGGCTTTATCAACAGACGAAAAAATCTTTTTTTCCCATCTTTTTAAAGAATTCATAGGTATTTTAATGCTATGAAGCACGGGAAAAACATAGCCTCCTGATATAGCATCAAGAGTATAAACTATAAATTTTGTATCGGGATGAGCTTTTTTGAATTTAATGCCTGCCGCAACCGCCGCTATTTTATGATAGCAACAAACAAGAATATCTATTTTCTGCTCGTTATTTAACTGCTCAACGCAATTATAATAATTCTTTACCTGCACGGGCGCGGTAAGAGGATATCTGAAACCGTTTATTGCACCGCTTAAAGAAGAGATTTTTAGTGCTTTACTTCTTCTTTTAATGGAAGCTGTATCAGTTTTGCCGTCGGTTGCCATAAGCTCTCTTACAACAAAGCCGGGGTCAACTCTGTAAACGTCAACGCCATCTATATTTTCAACCGTTTTCTGCCCCTCAATATTCAACGTGGTTACAATTCTTACGTTATCGTTTCTTTCCGCTAACGCCTTTGCAACCTGAGAAACACATATACCGTTTGGCGAAGCCTTTGGTAAATACGTGTCACACATAATTACAACGTTTTTCATTTTACGCCTTCTTTGTTTTGTTATAAATCACACCGAAAAGCTTGGGTGAAATAGCTATAAGCTTTAATAAAGCTTTATTTTTTGATGAAAGCTCTCTGCCTGATGCTAAAAGCTCTTTTGCACAATTTTTAATATGACCTTCAGTTTCCTTCTTGCCTTCAAAGTCTACACCGTACATTTCACCGGCATTAAAGAAAATTGAACCTGCTATATATGAGTTTGCAATCGGAACATATTTTTTATACTCTTCTCTAGATGAAAGAAACTCTGCCATTTCATTAAAGGTGATAATTCCGCCTAAATATCTTGGCGAATATTTACCTCTCGTTAAGCTTTCGCCCTCTTTTCTTACATTGTAGCCAACCTTCTCGCTTGCAACGTATCTATTCGAATTGTCAACCAAACGATAAATCGTGGCAGTATCTTCACCTATACACCTGTCTTCAGGAAGTCTTATGCCTTCAAAAACTCTTTTGTTATATAACTTGTTCCACAAAGTATCGCTTACTATTTCACTTCCATCAAAACGGCGGGCCATTGCTTCTTCTTTTGTCATAACAAGTGTGTCGTCAACTCTATGTTTTTTTATTACCTCTCCTCCAGGCTTGTTTACCGCTACCTCACAGGATGCAATCTGTGCATTATGCTCTTCAAGTAAGCCTATTAAATGAGTGTACATGTCAGGTTCTATCCAGTCATCACTATCAACGAAAGCAATATAATCGCCATTGGAAACATCTATACCCATATTTCTTGCTTTTGACGGACCGCCGTTTGCTTTGTGAATAACCTTTATTCTCTCATCCTGCTTTGCGAATTCATCGCACATAGCAGGTGAAGAATCCTTTGAGCCGTCGTCAACAAGGATAAGCTCAATATCCTTATAATCCTGTTCGAGTATACTTCTTACACACTTTTCAAGATATTTTTCCGCATTATATACGGGTACGATAACGGAAATCATTATTTATACCAGTTGTGGCTAAGCGGTTCTGCCTTACTGCAGGGACCTTCCGCAAAAAGCTCACATTTTCCTTTCTCTTGAAGTTCATTTATAAATTGTATCATACGTTTATACGTGGTTGCGGTGTTCCAATTTTCATAGATTGTTTTATATGCATTTTTACCGATTTTCTCGCGAAGCTCTTTATTATCAACAAGAAGCTTTGCTTTTTCGGTAAGCATATTAACGTCACCGCTTACGTAAACAAGTGCGTTTTCACCGTCATTTACGAGGAAGTTTGTAGCACCTGCACCGTGACTTGCAACACAAGCTATTCCCGAATTCATACATTCATTGAGAGTTACACCCCAACCCTCACCGAAATCGCTTGTAAACAAGAAAATGTTTGCACCGTCCATCATTCTTCTTGTATCATCAATAAGGCATCTGCCCTTAAAATCTATATGCTCTTCAACGCCTAACTCTTTTGCAAGAGCTTTTAAGTTGTTTTCTTCTTCACCCGTGCCGACAACCTTCATTCTTGCGTTGTAGCCCATTTTACGAAGATTTGATATTACTCTTATCGCATCGTCGCAATGCTTTAAAGAAACAAGCCTTCCGACCCAGATAAAGTCAAGACCGTCTTCAGCCTTGTTGGAAATTACAGAATCAATATCCTTTTCAAAAATTGTAGGCTGATAGCCCCATTTATACATTTTATTTTTAAATGCACCGATTCTGCTGAAATCAAGAGCAGCAAATGAGCTTGCGCAAATAAGATGGAAATTGCTGTTTTTAGAGGGGTCTATAAACCTCTTTTTCAAACGCCACAACGTAATGGGGTTAAGATAACGTAAAATATTATTCTTAAAAAGTCTTTCGGAATAATAAATTGTAAGCTTATTATTTTTTATTCTGTTTTCAATATATTCGGTAGGTGCAGAGCCGAAAATAAGCACGTCTGCCTCATCGCAAAGCTTTTTGGCTTTCTCTTTATCTTCATTTGCGTTTATTATAAAATCTCTTTTTGCTTCTGCTCCGATTCCCTTTCTGTCTTCATCAAGTTCATCAGTTGCAATAAAAACAAAATCTTCACCATAAACTTTACTTAATTCATCACACAAAGGTCCTGAAATATGACCGTATGCATTTGCAAGATACACTAACTTCAACTTAATCACCTTTCGAACAAATTAGTTTTCCAACACTCTTTTCACGTAATCTTTTACAAGCCTGTGATTTTCGTTAAACTGCTCCTCCGACCAGCATTCACATTCCTTTTCTCTTGCTCTGATTTTTTCTAACTCTTCCTTAAGGTCAAAATCAAAGCTTGCCTTTTCACCGCTGTCACGAGTGCCCTTGAACACTCTTGAAAGAATAACGGTTTGCGAGCCTAGTCTGTAGTGCTCACCAATAATTGTTTCTGCAGGTAATTCACCCTGACCTATTCTTGCAACACCGCCGAAGCCGAATTTAATACCTTTTTCGTTGCATTTTGAAGCAATATAGTCAAGCACACCGAATGCCACAACCTCAAACATAAAGCTAAGACCCAAGCCGATATGTAAATCGTTAAGGCCTACAAAAATTTCGTCTATACCCTTAACCTCTAAAATATCGTCAAGGCGGGCAAGCGCTTGAGTAGTTTCTACCATAATTATCGTTTTTGCTCTGCCGTTTACAAGCTCAACGAACTTTTCAACATCGTGAGAATCGATAACCATGGGAAGCATAATATAATCGGGGTTTTTACTTAAAACCTCATTTATTTCACGCTTTGAATTGAAGTATATAGGGTTTACCCTTACTACCAATTCACCGTTTTTTACAACAGCCTTAACGTCCTGAATTCCGTCAATGTCATATTCTGAAATAACGGTGTTTCTACCGTGCTGTCGTTCACGCTTATTTATATATTCAAGGTCATAAAATATTCTGTCTACTCCCGCCTCGTCTGCCGCTTTCGCAATAACGGGGTCGTGAGTGAGCATCATAAGCTTTAACAAATCAGTTTTCCTCCATAATTTCAAGATAAATATTTATCATATCTGAAATATTTTTCTCTCTGTCGTGCCATTTTGCCGCAGTTTTCTTCGCATTCTCCGAAAAGCTTACGGAAAGCTCTTTACTGTCAAGAAGCTCGATAATTCTCTGCGCTAACGTTTCGTATTCACCGTAATCATAATGGAAGCCGTTTATACCGCTTGTGATAAGGTCCATCATACCGCCTCTGTAAGCGGCAACCGAAGGTACTCCTAAATCCATAGATTCTCTGAGAGTTGCCGAAGCATTTTCCATAGCTGAGGGAATAACGCAAACTCTGCAGGAATTCATCGTTTCAATAACCTCGCCTGTGTTGAGTCTGTTATAGAATTTAAGATTATCCTTCAAGCCGAGCTCGTCTATAAGAGAAGCGATATATTTTGTATAACCGCTCGTCACCTTGAGATTACCGTTATCATCGGCGGGAGCTATGAAAACTGCTTTAACGTCGGGGTATTTTTCTTTAACAATGGCAAGTGCCTTTAAGATAATATGACCGCCCTTTAAGGGACTGCCGCAAGAGGTTGAGCCGTATATTTTAATACCATCCGTTTTTTCAACGTCCCATTTATCGCAACCGTAAAAAGCGGCTCTTAAATTATAAAAGGCTCTGAAATATTTGCATTTCGGGTTGATACCGTAAATATATGCTTTATCCCAATCAGTTCTACCCGTTGCATATTTTACTCTTTCAATAATTTCTCTTTCGTATTTTATATTCTTTTTCATAAGAATTTTTTGCTCTATCATACCGTTAAAGCGCAAATTCTCTCGCATTGTTCTGTTTGTAAGCTTTGTTTTAAAGCTTAATTCACCGTCAGATTTCTCTGCAATTTTACCAATAGCACCCTGAATTGTAAGAAGATACTTTTTATCGGGGTAATTTCTCATATATGAAATTGAGTGGCTGTATTCCGTACCGTGAATATGAACAATATCGGGGCAAAAGCTTTCCTCAATCTGTTTCCAATAAACCTCTAAATTCTTATTATAGAAAAGCATTGTTTTACCGTTACCGGGAAGAAGAAAATATGTAATATTTCCTACCTTTTCAGTTTTAAACTCGTTACCGTAAACACAAGCAACGGCTAAATCTATGCCCTCATATTGAGAAATTTTGTCAGATAAATCCTCCATCCATGTACCGCTTGCGCTTGTAGTAACTCCCAAATGCTTTGCAAGCTCAGGAAGGACCATATTAACTATCCATAAAATTTTTATTTTTTTATCTTTCATATAATCCTCCCAAAAATTAACGGATTTTTACCAGAAGAACTCAAAAGGTGCAATACCCATACCGGGCAAACGGTAGAAGAAATAAAGAGTTGCAAAGCCTGTTACGCATACGTTAACAATTGCTCTTGTTTCTTTATTTTTAATTGACATTATAAGCTGTTCTACGAGAAGAATCGTAAAGAAAGTATAGAACATTGTAGGTCTTTCTGCTGTTCTGCTGAAAAGACGGAGCATCCAGAGACCCATGTGAATAACGTTTAACTGAATTAAATATTTATTGTTTTCGTTGTAGGCGATAAGCGTTTTCAGACGAAGGAAGGAAAGCACGGTAATAATAAACATAAGACCTATCATTACGTAACCGTTTCCTGCCTGTTCAATACCATACTCAATCTCAAAAGCGTCACCCGCAAACATAAACAGTTCTTCATTGTAAATTGCCGCAATAATGAACACAATGATATATAACGGAATTTTTGTTTTCGTTGTCTTTAAATGGGCTATGAAATACGCCGGTATAAAGAACATAGCCGCCGTATGAAAGCTCATGGCAAGCGCAACAAGAAGTAAGAACCATACGAGTTTCTTTTCTTTTATTTTCTCATACGCTAAAAGACATATGGTCATTGCAAACGCCTGACGGATACCCGTCATATAGAAAGCGTAAAGGTTTAATGCTAAAAACATTAAAACAAACCATTCGGGCTTGCAGGAGTTTCTTTCAAGGAAGTAAACGAATACTATTAAGGTAAACGCCGCAAAAATTATAAACTGCCACTGAGGATTGTCGAAAATTTTTGTAAGCACTATAAGGAACAGCCTGTAACCGCCTTCAACTCGACCGTAGTGCTTTTCAAAAACATCAAACTGTACCATTTCAAACATTCTCGTATACTGGTCCGTATCCGCACCAACGCTTGTTGATTTTAAAGCGAGCAATACAAAAAAAGGAAGCAATAGCCAGAATGCCCGTCTTCTTGTTTTCTTGTCGCTTTCGCGTTGCTTTGACGACGAAAGCGTTGTGCTTTTACCCGGTAGGAATATACAGCATAACACCACCGGCACAAGCAAAATTGCGTACATTAACATAACATCATTTCTCCAAAATCCCGTTTAAAACGGTGAAAAATTTCTCTTTCACAACCTCCGCTGAATAGCTTCTCTTTCCTGTTTCATAAGCCTTTGCGGAATATTTTTTTAAGGTTTCCATATTTACAAGCTGACTGATTTTCTCTTGAATTTCGTCAGCATCTGTTACCACTACCGCCGAATCCTCTTCTATAAAGAGCTCAACGGGTGCTAAATCCTTATTGCCTACGGCAAAAATACATTTACCTGCGGCATAATAATCGGTAATCTTCGTTGAAAATGAAAGGCGGGCGATTTTGTTGTCCTCTTTTAAAGACTCCACAAAAAGAAGAATATCCGCCTCTTTTTGCTTTTCTATAACCTCTCTTTGAGGAATTGCATCATAGAGATTTGAAAACTCCGTATTAAGACCGTTTTTATATTTCTCCTGAAGCGCAGTATTCGTATAAATATCAAGTATGATTTTTGTGCCGTTTTTATTGAGCTCCTTTAAAGCATCTGCAATAAGAAGCATTGTTTCTTCTCGTCCTATTGCAAGATTGCCTGTGTAAAGCATTTTTAAGGGAAGCTCCCCTGAAGGCTCTTTATATTCAGAAAATTCTGTAATTGCTTTCGTTAAGACAGTACAATTTATATTGAAAAACTCATCCGCTTCTCTTTTTGTTTTTGGTGTAATTGCGAAAAACTCATCCGTAACCCCTGCAAGCTTTTTAAGATTTTTTCTTTGGAAAAACCTTAATGCTTTATAGCCTATACTCTTTTCTTGCTTATAAGTAAAGGTATCATCCCAAAAGCAACCTACACCTCTTGCACCGCATTTTTTTATTATATAGCGGATTACGTTGTTAAGGTGTATGTATCTGCCCATTTCGTAAATTACGATATCGGGTGAATCCTCTTCTAAAAATGAGTCAAGCTCCTTGGTTTTCCATTTACCCATAAACCAGATAAGCTCTCTTATAAAAAGCTTTAAATAATAAAACCTTGCCTTTTTTGAGTAAAGCTCCTTTTGCTCGTCCTGTAATTGAGAATTATCTTCAGTTCCCTTAACAACCCTTTCACCCGTTTTAATTGAGGGCTTGAAAATGCTTTTCATAACCTTGCCTTCAGAAATTCTGAAATAATTATCGCAAACGGGGGAATCGGGGGTTTCTTCTCTTATGAAAAGGCTTGAAATATTTTCTTTCGGTAAGCCCTCAAGCAAAAGAGGAAAAGTATTGTCGCCAACCTTACTGTTCCAGGAATTTGCGGTACAAACTAAAATTTTCGCTTTACTTAAATCTTCCCTTTTCATAACATCCCCCTTTCAGATAATTTTTACTTCCTCTTACAGATGTGCTTTAAGAATTCCTTCGATTTTTTCTACAACTGCATCTGAACTGTATTTTTCTGTTGTTATATTTCCGTTTTCAATAAACTTTTTGCATAATTCCCTGTTATTAATAAGCTCTTTAATCTTCTTTGTGTAAAGCTCTTCGTCGTTAAGCGGTACAAGGAAGCCGTTAACATTATCCTCTATTATTGTTCTGTGGCCTCTGTTATCGGTAGCAACAACGGGAAGACCGCTTTTCATTGCTTCAATAAGATTAAGCCCCAAGCCCTCTCTTATGCTTGTTGGTGTACAAATATCTGCCATAGCATAAAGATTTGCAACGTCACTTCGCCAACCGAGGTAACGTACGTTGTTCTGAACACCGATTTCCTCGGCATATTTCATAAACTTGCCATCTGAATGGTCAACACCTGCAAGAACGAGGTAGACGTTCTTATTTTCTGCGAGAATGCTTTTCAACGACCTCATAAGCATAGTCTGATTCTTATTTGGAAGAAGCTCTGCAAGGTAAATAAGCACCGTTGCATCCTGAGGGATGCCAAGCTCGTCTCTGTACTGCTTTCTTATTTCCTCTTTATTTTCAACCTCAAAACGTTCTAAATTAACGCCTATTCCGTTAAGAAGATAGGTATTCTTTTTATGATGGAATTTATTTTTAGTTAACTCGTAATCCTCTTTATTTATAAGCATCATACTGTCTGTAACTGCAGAAAGTATTTTTTCAATTGGGTAAAACGTAAGCCAGTAAATTAACGGGCCACCTTTAAAGAAATAATGACCGTGAGCCATATACACGACCTGTGTGCCTTTCTTGCGGGCTTTCATGCTTGCAAGCCTTGCTGCAAGAGCACCAACGGGTGTATGGCAGTAAACGATATCATATTCGCCCTCGTCAACAATTTTTTTAAGCTGTTTTATGCCTTTAAAAAGTGCAAGATTAAAGGGCGACCTTTTATATAACATTCTGTGTTGCTTGTGGCAGTAGGGAATTTCCTCATCACCCGAGCAAGCCACCTCAACGTGCCAGCCTGATTCGTAAAGCCTCTTTAAGGTAGGCACGTGAAATTTTAACACGTGCTCCTTGGCTACGTTTGCAACTAATAAAATTTTAGGGGCTTTGGATTTTGCTTCCATCTTTGTAACCTCTTGCTTTTTAATCTACCGTTTTAATCGACTTTTGCTGACTCATTCTCGGCATTATCCTTTTGCTTTGCTAATTCACCTGTACCGCCTTCAACAACACCGTCACTTTTAAGAACTGAAAGTATTGTTCCGAAAAAGCATTTACAATCAAAGGCAAAGCTCATTTTTTCAACGTATTCACCGTCAAAGGCAGCTTTAACATCTATTTCAAGCTCATCTCTGCCGTTTATCTGTGCCCAGCCCGTAAGACCGGGACGAATATCATTTGCACCGTATTTGTTTCTTTCCTCAATTAAATCAAACTGATTCCAGAGTGCAGGTCTAGGACCGATTAGGGACATTTCCCCTTTTAAGATATTGAAAATCTGGGGTAGCTCATCAAGGCTTGTTTTTCTTAAGATCTTGCCCACCTTTGTTATGTAAGCATCGGGATTCTGAAGAAGATGAGTCGGCATATCCTTAGGAGTATCCGTTCTCATAGTACGGAATTTAAGAATTTTATATCTTTTACAGCCCTTGCAAATTCTTTCCTGCTTGAATAAAACGGGGCCTGGTGAGTCAAGCTTAATAGCAAGAGCCAATAACGCCATAGGTATTGCAAGAAAAACTATCGCAAAAAACGATATAACAATATCTAATAATCTTTTAAAAACCTTGTTGTACATATTAAAAACTCTCTCCGTAAAACAAATTTAAACCGCAAATCTCCAATTTAGACATAATTATAGTTATACATCTATCATAATACCACAAACAATATTTCAATGCAATAGAAAACAATAATTTACACAAATTTTACGCGCAAAAAATCCGTTGCAAAAACGAATTTGCAACGGATTTCAAAACTATTTGTTCTTTTCAAATAAATCAACAAGATATCTTCCCGTTTTCGCCATAAGAAGCTCACAATCGGGTAAAAGTTCTACAGGCTTTTCTTCCATAAAGCTATCCGCCTCAAAGGTCAAATCGCCTTTATAGTCAATATCTGCAAGGGCTTTCATAACCTTTTCCCAGTTGATATTGCCGTAAAAGGGAAGAGTATGCGAATCGTTAACACCGTCAACGTCATGAACGTGAAGGCATTTAAGGCGTTTATTGCCTAATTTCTTTATAAATTCATCGGGATCTTCTCTTACTAAAGCCGCGTGACCGATATCAAGACAGGCAACAAAGCAATCGTTGTTAAGCTCGTCAATATACCTTATAAACTCATCAGGCTTTGAGCAGGTTGAATGGTTAATATACCCTGTTCGTTGCCACATATTTTCAAGAGCAACCTTAATTTCATATTCTTCGCAATAAGGGATAAGCTTTTTATAAAAATCCATATTATACTCAAAAGCTTTTCAGGGTTACCCTCAACGTCATATTCAAGATGCTGACAAGGGTGAACTATAATGTTCTGAACACCTAAGTAAGAGGCTCTTTTTATCGCGGTTACGATTTCATCAAAACGCTTTTTGGTTTTTTCCTCATCCTTAAAAGAAGAGCCGAAGGGTGCGTGTGACTGATTAAAATAAACGCCCTTGCTTTCAGCTAATTTTCTGATTTCGGTATAATAATCCTTGCCGAAATCAGCCTCATAAACGAATTTATCGAACTGGGAAAAATCTATAGCATCGTAACCCGATGAAGCTAAAATATCAATAGCCTTTTCCAAACCGAAATATTCGTGTAAATGACCTGTTGTGGTTGAAAGTTTCATAAAATCACCTTAAATTATCACTATTCTTAAACAAGGGCTTTGCCTTCCCATTCCTTAACAGCAGGTACATCGAGAAGCTTTGCAATTGTTACTGCAACGTCTTTAATTGAAACGTCGGAAATTTCTTTTCCTTTTTCGAAGGGCTTACCGCAGAATAAAACAGGAATGGTCATATCCTCGGGTAAATCTGAGCCGTGGCTTCTGTCGTGACCGCCGTGGTCAGCAAGAAGAACGATTGTATAATCATCAGAAATGCTGTTTTTAAGCTTTTCAACACAAGAAAGAGCCTTGCTTACGCTCTTCATATATTGCTCGCTCATCCAACCGCAATCGTGACCGCCAACCTCATCGGTTTCGCCTAAATAGAGGAATAAAAAGTCGGGCTCTTCTGCGTTTATGTATTTAATTGCTGCATCTGTAATCTTAATATCCGTATCACTTTGCTTGTGCTGATTAATGCAAAGAGCAGTATGAATATTATCGGGTCTTCCTAAATCACGAAGCTCTTCCCAGGTATAGAAAAATCCGCATTTTTTATCGTAATCGTCAAACCGGTCAAACATACCCTTGATAGGTCTTACCTGAGGGATATAGGTGTTAGTTGTTATACCGTGTCTTATAGGGTCAACGCTGTGAAAGAGTGACATATGACAGGGAAGCGTAACGGAAGGCATAACTGTTTGAGCCTTTAAAGAATAGGCGCTTTCCTCAACAAGCTTTTGTGCAAATGGGTTACCGCACTCCATCATACCGTCGGGCCTCATACCGTCTACAAGAATAAGAATTACTTTTTCAGCCATAATATTTCGTCCTTTGCTTGAAATTTTTATAAATTTATGATAGCACAGGGGAATTGTAAAAACAACTGTTATTTTAGAGATGTCAGTCGCCGGTCTCCGGATTCCGGATACCAGATTCCGGATACCAGTAGCTTCGCGGGGAGCAAATTATTTATTAATAGAACAAATTTACAAAGGCTGTTTACCTTCCTTCGAAGGAAGGGGGACCGCCTTGATTTACACTTACTCATTAATATTAAGTTTTAAGCGTGCCTATAAATAACTTTTACAACAAAGTTTAACGGGCGGTGGAAAGTTCTCTACGCGACAAAGGAGCGTAGTTGAAGCGTTAGATTCAAATGCAGTAAACAGACTGTTATGAGATACCAAAAAAGAACAACTGTAAGGAACATCCCTCTGGGTGTTCCGTGAAAATAATTTCACCCATACAACAAATTGTGACGGTAAACCGATTGCTCCCAAACGGAACGGGCAAAAGCCACGTTCCCTACAATGTACTAACTATATTTATTGTTTCAGGTAAGTTTGTGTCAATGAAACCTGCGGTTTCACGACGTTCGGGATCTCACGTCGGGTACCACCCACCGCCCCGAATTAGTAATTAATAAAGGATAGTATATTCACACGGAATATA
>JAGBCU010000026.1 GCA_017937865.1 Clostridia bacterium
GCATCTACGGTATCCTGAGTGTAATTATCTTTATTGTTTAAGATATTTTCAAGCTCTGCGTATGCATCGTCGTAGCCGTCGTAGTTTGCTTTTTCCTGAGCGTTTGTTACAACGTTCTGCATACCTGCAATTACTTCGTTTACAGCATCCTGATTTGTTGCAGGCTGGTCTTTGCCGAGTGCATCCGCTGCATCCTTTGCCGCCTGAGCTGCATCTACGGTATCCTGAGTGTAATTATCTTTATTGTTTAAGATATTTTCAAGCTCTGCGTATGCATCGTCGTAGCCGTCGTAGTTTGCTTTTTCCTGCCTATTAGCAATTACCTGCTCCATTGCATCTGTTGCTGCATCAATTGTATCCTGGTTTACGTTATTTTCGCCAACATACATATCACCGGGAACTGTATTTGCGTTATCAAGCGCTTCCTGAGCAGCATCTACTGTTGCATCAGTGTATTTGTCGGGGTTTGCAACGATTTCTTCAAGCTCAGCTTTTGCATCGTCAAATGCAGAATAATCCGCATATTTATATCTATTAAGAAATTCTTTTGCGTTTACTAAAGCATTAGTAGCCTCATTAATTGTTGACTGATTATCTGCTTTAAGGTTTTTATCGAGGTTGGTGTCAACGCTTGTTACGTAGTTTGTAACGTTTGTGAAAACTTCCTCATTATAGATAGGATTTCCGTTTTCATCAACGTTACCTGCGTTGAGAATAGCATCGATTTCAGCTTTTGCCTGATTATATTCTGTGTAATCACCATCAAGAGGTGTTGCACTGTTTACAACGCTATTAAGCTTATCAGCAGCTGCATCAATTGTATCCTGATTTACGTTGTTTTCACCAACAACCATATTTTCAGGAACGGTGTTTGCTTCTTCAAGAGCTTTCCTTACTTCTTCAACTGTTTCAGGTGAATATGCTGAAGGATTGTCGACAATAGCCTGAGCCGCATCTTTTGCGTTGTTAAGTTCTGTATAATCAGCGTATTTATTTGCTTCAAGCGTTGCAATCAAGCTTGCAATATCGCTTGTTGCTGTGTTAACAACTGACTGGTTTACGCTTGTAAGATTTTTATCAAGAGTAGAATCAACGGTTGTAACGCCTGATACAAAGGACTCGAAAGCTGTTTCTTCATAAACACCGTTGTTTCCTGCGTTGATAATTGCATCTGCTTCTGCTTTTTTGTTGTTATAAGCTGTATAATCAGCGTATGTTTCGGGATTATTTAAAAGATCTGTAAGTGTTTTTGATGTTGCATTAACAGTTGCCTGATCATAGTATTTAATACCCTGAACCATATCCTTCGGAACTGCATTATATGCTGTTTGAAGGCTTGAAAGGAAGTTTTCAGTGTAATTTGATTCTTCCAAAGAAAGAATCACACCGGCTTGTTCGTAAGCTTTTACAAGGCCACGAGCGTCAGTGATGTTAATAGTTGTTTTGAAAGCACTGCTGCCAGAGCCACCACCAAAACCTAAAACGTTTAACCAACCAACGTAGAAGTTCTGTGTATAGAAATACTGAATTGCTGTGTCTGTATCAGTCTGCGTAGCAGTCTTACCGTAGAAAACAGGTGTTGACTGAAGGTAATATGTATTACCCTTTTTAAAACCGTCATAATCTGCATTTATAGTACGGGTATCTTCATTAATAAAGTCACTTGAATCCTTGAAGCTACCGTCAGCATTCAATTCATCCCAACAAGTGAAAACAGTAGCGCCTGTCTGTGAAAGAGCCTTGTTGTCAAAATCCTGTGTGCCATAGCTTGTTGAATCAAGATGTGAAATAAACGTATTTGTATCAGTATCTGAGGTATCAAGTGTAACGGCAAACTTACGGGCCTGTGATTTATCATGGCCGATAGTCCAGGGCTGTGCAAGAGAGAACGCCTGATTATCTTTAACCTGAATAAGATTAAATTCTGTACCAACAGTAACTGTCATCTCTTGGATTGTTGCAGTATGATTAACATCGGGAGTTAACGTAGCATTGTTAACAAGAATTGTTTCATAAGCATTTCTTAATGCAGCAACAGCATCATTAACTATCTGCTGGTCTGCACCTGAAAGCTCTTTAGAAAGACCGTTATCAATACTTTTGATAGCTTCTTTAAATGCTGTGAAGCTCTGACCTGAATAAATTTCACTGGCATTAGTCATTGAAGAATACTGACTGTAAAGATAGTTGTACTCTGTGTAGTCTGCAGCATCTTCTTTAATAGCGTTGATATCTTCTGCGTATTTATCAAGAGTTGCCTGGTCATATCTTGCTGTAAGATTTTCTGCATCATCAGGGATAGATGTCATAATAGCCTCTATAGCAGAAACGTAACCTACGCCATGCTGGTCAGGATTTGCCAAAGCATCGTTAGCTTTTGCAATTGCTTTTACGAATTCACGAGCATCAACAACTGTAATTGTTGTTTTGATTCTGAAGTCCATTGATGCTGCACTGTCATCACTTACCCAATCCCACGTAAGTCTTTCGTAATAGCCTGTATCAATCTGGCCCTTTACGTCCGCAGAGTTGCCCTTGAAAACAACACGATGGTCCCAAGTATACTGCTTGTGTCTACCGTTCAAGTCGTAACCTGAAGCGTGAAGGTCAAAAGAACCACCGGCACCGGTACAATCTAAACCAGCTGAGTTTTCATGGGTTGAAGTCCATGTTTCGTAACCCGCCGCATAGTAATTAGTTAAGAAATCTGTTGTTTCGTTAGTTGTTATTGTGGGTTGCTCAACTACACCCGCACTATCAACTGAATCAGCAACGTTTGAACCGCCCTCATAGAAATTAATTCCGTGGAAGGAAAGAGTTCTGTTGCTACCCAACGCAACCTTATACTGTTGGAGGAACAAAGACTGATTAACAACGAAATACTCATCATCAATAGTCTGATAGAAGAAGAAGTCATTGTTTGAGTGTTTAAGATTGAGTTTGAACAAATCGTCATATTCATACGGATTTGATTCCTCAAGAGCGGTTGTAGGATTATCTGCTGTTCCTGCTGCCACAGTACTTGTATAAAGCATAGGCATACTACCGAATGCAACAAGAATTGCAAGAGCAATAGATAAAAGCTTTCTTGTTTTTTTCATAAAATCACCTTTCCGATATACCGTCAATCCAAATTTAAGATATACCTATACATATTTTACTACGAATAGGAGTATACCACTTGCATTTTTATAAGTCAAGATGCATAAATATTTTCGTGATTTATTAACAATATATTCAAATTTCCTCAATATTGTTGTCAAAATTCACAACAAAGTCATTTTTTCATTGTTTATTTACACAAAGAAACAATAGGGCGATTTGTATATTTATTCGCCGTTTTTTGCATACTTATTCCCCGAATCAGCATTTATTCATCACTTTTAAGGCTTTGTGACGAATTTTCTTTGCTAATATGAATGATACATACATTTAGCCTCTTGTAGAGTACTGTTTTTATGTAGTGATATTCTGTGCTAAACGCACAGAGTGATATTTCCCTTTCGGGAAGTGATATTGAAATCTTGCGATTCCAGTGATATTTTATTCGCAAAAAACTGCAAAAAGGCAATATCACTTGAACGAGGTTCAAATACACTGCGAAATAATATCACTCGCCGCAAGGCAAATAAAACTGCCCAAGTGTCCTTTAGAACACTTGGGCAAGCAAGAGGATTTTTTAAACGTCTTTTCTATCTCTATAATATTGTGTATGTGTTTTCGGGTGGGGGTTGTTATCCCAGATTTCTTTTGCAACGGGCGCCCAGGCTTTACTGAAATCGTCACATTTTGAGCAAAGCTCCTCTACTGTTTCCTGAGATATAAAATCAGTGCTTTTTGCATTGGTTTCTTTGATAATTTTCCTCAAAATATCAGGGTTTTCAAGCATTGGGCAAGGCATAAGATGGTTATCGTTAAAGGGCTGACCCTTTCTGTAAGCCATAAACAAGGGCTTTTGAAGTGCCTCTAAAAGCGTGTCAGTTCTGATATTTGAATCAGAATAGTGAATAAACACGCAGGGCTCCATATCGCCGTTTGAGTTTACGTGGAAATAGTTTCGTCCACCGGCAATACAACCGCCTACGTACTCGCCGTCATCCTGGAAGTCCATAACAAACAAGGGCTTACCCGACTTCCCGTTACGCATTTTCTTAAGCCAGAAATACATAAACTTTCTCTGCGACGGGGTAGGAATCAGCTCTTTATCAGCATTTTTACCAACAGGCATAAAATTGAAATAGAATGCATATTTTACGCCCGAGGCTATCATTTTATCAAGGAATTCATCGCTTGTAACGTCGTTAACGTTTTTACTTGTGTAGCAAACAGAAATACCGAAAAGAATTTTCTCTTTTTTAAGAAGCTCCATAGCCTTAACGGTGGTTTCGTAAGCACCCTCGCCTCTACGGTCATCGTTTGAGCATTCGTCGCCCTCGATTGAAAGAGCAAGGGTTATATTACCGCATCTTTTGATATCATCGCAAAGTGCTTTATCAATAAGAGTTGCGTTTGTGTAAATAAGAAAAGTACATTCAGGGTTTTCAGACGCTAACTGTATAACGTCTTTTTTTCTTATAAGAGGCTCACCGCCTGTAAGCATATAGAAATGAGTACCCATTTCTTTTCCTTGAGTTACAATGCTTCTCATTTCATCAAGAGAAAGCTGAAGACTGTGGCCGTATTCCGCCGCCCAACAGCCCTTACAATGAAGGTTACAAGCAGAGGTAGGGTCAAAAAGTATAATAAACGGTATGTTGCAGTTATATTTATCTCGGTTTGCTCTGACAGCCTTCGTACCGAAATAGCCTGCGTGAATACCTAACGAAATAAGAAGAGATTTTACAAGGTCTCGGTCAACGTCGTTAAGAATATTTTTAGTTAATTGCATATAAACGTTTTCATCGTCGCCGATAGCATTTCTCATTTTTTCAAAATTCTTCTGCGGATACATTTTGAAATATTTTTCAGCAACGTTTAAAATCTTTAAAAGATTTTCTTCCGGTGCTTTGTCTATATATTTCAATATTTTTGAAAGTGCCTTATCAGCTGCAAAATGCACTAAACGGTGTTCCATTGTAAAACCCTCCTTTCGAAAATATATAAATACATACTTTACTATATTATCACACGTAAAATAATTTGTAAACCAAAAAATTTATTTCTCAAAAAATTATTGGTTGAAATAACTTTTTTATTCAACACTCTTTTCTTGACAGTTATATTTTTTCAAATTATAATTTATAAAAGCTTCAAAATGGAGGTTGAAATATGAAGACCATATTACTTTCATCTCTCGTAAAGGTTTTTAAAGACAGTAATCTCAATCATAAGGAATATACAAGCGCTTCTTGCCTTAAAAACGAAAAATTCTCTTATCAGATTGCCGTAATCCCCTCTTGTGAAGACGGAAAAGAACTGAATATTTCTGTTTCTTCGCCGTTAAAGGATTACATTAAATTATACGAGGTTGTTAATATTCCTGCAGGAAAAACAGGTTACGACAACTCCGATAAATTTCATTATGATTTAACAAGAAAAGAATTTCCCGATTTATTAAAGCCCGTAAAAGATAAAATAAAAATCAAAGCTGACACAGCTACCGCAATATGGGTTGAGTTTGCAGGTAACGGTGAGCTTTCGGGAAAGCATAATATTACTATTGTTTTGAAAACAGAAAAAGAAACTGTTGAAAAAACTTTTTCTCTTGAAATAATTGACAAAGCTTTACCCAAACAAGAGCTTCTTTTCACAAACTGGTTTCATAACGACTGCCTTTGTACCTACTACAAAGTAAAGCCCTTCTCTGATGAATATTGGGTAATTTTCGAAAGATTTTTGAAAAACGCTGTAGAGCACGGTGTAAATATGATACTCACACCCGTTTTCACTCCACCTCTTGATACTGAGGTTGGCGGTGAAAGACCTACCGTACAGCTTGTAGATGTTGAAAAGAAAAACGGTGAGTATTCCTTCGGTTTTGAAAATTTCCGTAAATACGTAGAAATTTGCCTGAAAAACGGTGTTGAAGCATTTGAGATTTCTCATTTCTTTACTCAATGGGGTGCAACCTCCGCACCTAAAATCGTAGCTACCGTAAACGGCAAAGAAAAAAAGATTTTCGGTTGGGAAACAAAAGCAAGCGGCAAAGCCTACAAAGACTTTTTAAATGCCTTTGCAAAGGCGTTTACCAAAGAGGTTATTGCCTTAGGTATCAAAGACCGTTGCTGGCTTCACGTTTCAGACGAGCCTAACGAAAAGCAGATTTCAAGCTACAAAAAAGCGGCAAAGATCCTTCGCGAAGCTTTCCCCGATTTCAACAATCTCGATGCTCTTTCCGAAATAGAGTTTTACAAAAAAGGTCTTGTAAAAACTCCTGTTTGCTGCGAGGATAAAGCAGATATTTTCAGAAAGCAGGTAGACCATTTCTGGACCTATTACTGTTGCGGTCAGGTAGATAATTTATTACCTAACAGAATGTTTTCACAGCCTTCGCTGAGAAATAGAGTTTTAGGTATTCTTCTTTACAAATACGATGCCGAAGGCTTTTTGCATTGGGGCCATAACTTCTGGTATTCTCAATATTCTAAATATGAAATTAACCCCTATAAAGTTACGGATGCAGGAAACGCCTTTCCCTCAGGCGATGCTTTCGTTGTATACCCCGGTAAAAACGGTGAACCTCTGAACTCTCTTCGTCACGAGGTTTTCTACAACGGTTTTCAGGATTTGCGAGCTCTGAGGCTTTTAGAAAAGCTTACCTCTCGTGAAGATGTTATAAAGCTCATTGAAGAGGGTTTGGATATCCCCTTAAACTTCAACTGCTATCCCACAACTCAAGAATGGTTGCTCAACTTAAGAGAAAAGGTTAATAACGCGATAAAAGAAAACTCTTAATAAACACATAACACCCGTCATTCAAAATCGAATGACGGGTGTTAATTTTCGGTTTTAAAATTTTATTTAGCAGCTGCAGCTTTCTTTTCTTGTTTTCTCTTACGAGCCTTATAAGAATTAAGCTCTTGAACACATTCGTCGGGCAAATCACAATCACCGACAGAAAGAACTGTTTTATTGTAAAGGCCCTTGAAGTTTGAACCGCCTGTTGTAAGAATCTTATTCTTTTTAGCGTATTTTACAAAATACTCTTTCTCTTCTGCAGTAAGGTCGGGAGAGTAAACCTCAATACCGTCAAGACCGGCGGCAACAAGCTCGTCAACAAGCTTCTCGTTTTTGCATTTCTGAGGATTTGCAAGAACTGCGATACCGCCTGCATCGTGAATTGCTGAAAGAATATCAAAAATATCGTCGTAATCGGGAACGTTATTTATATTACCCTCAACGTCTGAAGAGAAAAGCTGTTTGTAAAGGTCGCCGTAAATCCTGTCAGCAAAGCCGTTTTCAATAAGAGCCTGCATAATGTGAACCTTGAAAATATTTGTTGAGCCCGAAGCACACTTTACAACAAATTCAGTTGTAATGGGATATCTTTGAGCTGTTTTGAGCATCATATTATGAGAAGATTTTCTTCTTATAAGCGAACTACGACGGCAAAGACCCTCGAGCCTGTCCGGAAAATCAGGCTTATAGCAAAGCATGTGTATTTCCTGACCGTTTGTTTTATCTGTTCCTGAAAGCTCTACCGCAGGAATAACAGTAACTCCGTGTCTTTCTCCAATTACCTTTCCTCTTACCGTACCGGCGAGGCAGTCGTGGTCAGTAATTGCAATTGTTGTAACTCCGCGTTTTTTTGCAAGTAAAATCAAATCCTCGATACCTAATGAGCCGTTAGATAATCTGGTATGGCAATGTAAATCCGCTGACAAAATAATCTTCCTTTCTTCACCCTGTTTTCAGGGCTGATACCGTATTTTACCCCAAACCTTTTCGGGAATCATTTGCAACCGTAAATTTTGTTAAAAATATCACACATTGAAAATTGCAGAAATACCCCGAATATAGTTTATGGTGTTATTTTACACCATTTTGTACAAAAAATCAAGTAAAAATTTTACATTTAACCCACCTTTTTTCTTATAAAAAACTAAAAATTATTGTTCGTAATATTTGATTTTTCAGTGCTTGTATGATATTATCTAAAATAGATTAATTTTATTACGGTGAGTTATGGGTAAAACAGTTTTTGTAGCCTTAAGCGGCGGTGTTGATTCCGCTGCAGCGGCAATAATTTTAAAGGAACGCGGGTACACAGTCCGCGGTGTTACCTTACGCCTTAAGCCCGATAATCTTGCTGATAAGGATATTGAAGATGCAAAGGCGGTAGCCGATACACTCGGTATCTCTCTCGACGTCCTCGATATGAGAGAGGAATTCAAAAAAATCACCGATTACTTTTGCCAAGAATACCTTGAGGGCAGAACGCCTAACCCCTGCGTTTTCTGTAACCCTACTATTAAATTAGGCTTGCTTCTTGATTACGTTAAGGCTCAGGGCGGTGATTTATTAGCCACGGGTCATTATGCAAACATAATAAAAGATAAAAACGGCGTTTACGCAATAAAAAGAAATCCTTCGTCTAAAGACCAAAGCTACTTTCTTTGCCGTCTTAACCAGGATATTCTTTCAAAAGTTATTTTCCCTATTGCCGATATGCCGAAGGATGAAATTCGTGCATTGGCACTTTCACACAATATCCCTGTTGCAGAAAAGAAGGACAGTCAAGAGGTTTGCTTTATACCCGATAACGACTATATTTCTTTTATTGACAGAGAGTTTAACCCTCCCGAAAAGCCGGGTGACTTTATTTCATCCGATGGCGAAAAGCTAGGCACTCATTCGGGAATTTATAAATACACTATAGGTCAAAGAAAAGGCTTAGGTGCATTTGGTAAGCCTATGTACGTGCTTTCTATAAACCCCGAAAGCAATACAGTTACAATCGGTGATAACGATATGCTTTTTAAAAGCAAAATTGTTGCAGACGATTTAAGCTTTACTTCAGGAAATGCTCCTGAAAGCTCCTTTAAATGTCAGGTTAAAATCCGTTGTGCCGCAAGACCTGCTGACGCACTTGTGACAATAGACGGTGACAAAGCAATTATTGAATTCGAAAATCCTCAACGTGCCGCGGCTCCCGGGCAAACGGCAGTATTTTATAAAGACGATATTTTATTAGGCGGTGGAACAATATGCAATCTTTAAGAATGCTTTACAAAATCGGAAAAGGCCCCTCAAGCTCTCACACAATGGGTCCTCAATATGCGGCAGAGTATATTAATGATAATTATCCCGATGCTGAATTTATAAAGGTTATCCTTTACGGCTCGCTTGCTCTTACGGGTGAGGGCCACGGTACTGACAAGGTGCTGAACAGTACCATCAAAGCACCTCACCGTCTTATTCTTGACACAACCACAAAGGATTTACCACACCCTAACACACTTGATTTCATTATCTGCGATAAAAACGAAAACGAGCTTAAGAAGGTTCGTGCGATGAGCATCGGCGGTGGCGAAATAAGAATCGAGGGCGTGCCTGCAGTTACCGCACCCGAGGTTTACCCTCAGAAAAACTTTGAAGAGGTTAAAGACTACTGTCTTATGCATCATTTAAGGCTTAGTGACTACGTTGCTTCATACGAGGGCGAAGGCATTATGCTTTTCCTCAAAACTGTATGGGAGCAAATGAAAACGACCGTAAGAGAGGGTCTTAACGTTGAGGGTATTTTACCCGGTGGACTTGAGGTTGAAAGAAAAGCAAAATATCTTTATGCTCAACGCCATATGGACGAAACTCCCGAAACAAGAGAAAACAGACTCGTTTGTGCTTACGCTTATGCGGCAAGCGAGCAAAACGCAGGTGGCGGCACAATAACCACTGCACCTACCTGCGGTGCTTCAGGCGTTCTTCCTGCAGTTCTCTTTTATATGCAAGAAAAAAAGGGCTTTACTGATTTTGAAATTGCAAAGGCACTTGCGGCGGCAGGTATTATAGGTAATATCGTAAAGCAAAATGCCTCTATCAGCGGTGCTGAAGCAGGCTGTCAGGCAGAAATCGGTACCGCCTGCTCAATGGCGGCGGCAGCACTTGCAGAGCTTCACTTTATGGATTTAGACCAGATTGAGTATGCCGCTGAAAATGCAATGGAGCATTATTTAGGTCTTACCTGCGACCCCGTTTGCGGTCTTGTTCAGATTCCTTGTATTGAAAGAAATGCAGTGGCGGCTATGAGAGCCATCAATGCACTTTCACTTGCAAACTTTTTAACCTCTACAAGAAAGGTTAAATTTGACACAGTTGTTCACACTATGTACGAAACAGGCAAAGACTTAAAGAATAAATACCGCGAAACAAGCGAAGGCGGTCTTGCCGCTAACTACGAGGCTTTAGATTAAGAATTAATTTCTTCGAAATCAAAGTAAGGAGTGGTAAATATGGCAAAAGAGAAATCCGAAATCACTACAAAAAACGAGCATCCTAACAAAATCGGCGTGCGTGAAGGCATCGGTTATATGTTAGGCGACGGTGGTAACCTTTTCGTTCTCACCTACGTTTCATCATACCTCAAGGTTTTCTACACAGATATTTTAAGAATTCCTACAAGCAAGGTTGCAAACCTTTTCTTGTTTACTCGTTTGTGGGACGCAATAAACGACCCTATGTGGGGTGCAATAGTTGCAAAGAAAAGACCTAATAAAGACGGTAAATACCGCCCATACCTGAAATGGCTTGCTATACCTCTTGCACTTTCTCAGATTCTTTGCTTTATTGACGTTTCTCTTTCCTTGAGCGAAGCAAATATCCTTGTATTTGCTTACGTTACATATATTGCCTTCGGTATGCTTTATACGGGTATGAACGTACCCTTCGGCTCATTGGCATCAGTTATCACAGACGACCCCGACGGCAGAACGTTACTCTCAACCTTCCGCACAATCGGTAGCGGTGTAGGCGGTGCAGCACCTGCACTTCTTGCTCCCCTTCTTATTTACAGCAAGGTTGATGACGGCAAAGGCGGTACATATAACGTAGCAGATGCTCAGGGTATGCTCAGCTTTGCAATAGTTATGGGCGTACTTTCAGTAATTTTCTACTACGCTTGCTACTTTACAACGAAAGAACGTGTCCCCTCAGAAGCAGAGCCTAACGTGGATATGAAAAAAATCTACGGCGGTATGATTAAGAGCAAGCCCTTTGTTGTTCTTGCTCTTACGGGTATTCTTATAAGCGGTCAGCTTCAGTTCGGCTCGCTCAACCAATACCTCTACAAAAACTATTTCTGCAACACCTCTCTTTCCGTTATAGGCACTATCGCACAGTATGCTCCTTTAGTTTTAATGCTTCCGTTCTCTGCGAAAATCATTAAAAAATACGGTAAGCAAGAGATTTGTGCTTTCACCTCCTTCTTTGCGGCGGCTGCGGCTATTCTTACATTCTTTATTAAGCCCGCTCCCGACCAAGCATGGCTTTTCCTTGTTATGCAGTTTGTTATCGGCTTCGGCTACTCCTTCGTTTCTATTACAAACTGGGCTATTGTTGCAGACGTTATTGACTATCAGCTTTATAAAACAGGCATCAAAAACGAAAGTGCCGTTTACGCAGTTTATACCTTCTGCAGAAAGCTTGGTCAGACTGCCGCAGACTACGGTGGACTTGTGCTTTTAGGTAAAATCGGCTATGAGGCTGAAACTATGGCAAACGCAGGCTTTGTTCCCGGTATCAGCGAGGGTATTTTAACAGTTTGCACTCTTATCCCCGCAATTACGTACACACTCGTATTTATTCTTTACAAATTCTTCTTCCCCCTTACTAAAGAAAAGCTTGAACCCGTTTACGAATACGTACGTAAGGCAAACCAACAAATCGACGCATAATTTAAACAGACATTAAACACCGTTACGAAAAAATTTTTCGTAACGGTGTTTTTATATATATTTATAATTCAAGATTATCTTTATCGGTAATCCATATTAAATCCTTTGTGCCTGCGGTAGCATCTCTCTGGGGCTTCTCCTGTTGTTTTTTTGAATTTTCTGCATTTATAATTTTTACTCCGTTGATTTTAACCGTTTTACGCTGTTTTTTGCCGTTAACGTTATTCATAAACGCACCTCCCTTATGTAAAAACGGTATATAAGTTTTTTTGCATTATATTATTTGAAATTTGTTTACCAATTATACTTGTTTTAAAAGATTTGGTCTGTTATACTGTAATATGTATATTTATGTATAAAAGTATATCTATTTTTTACTTTGGAAGTGGATTATGAAAACAATTTTCAAACGCTTTATAGCTTTAATATTAACAATCAGCTGTCTTGCATCGGTTATGCTTTTTTCGGGGTGCTCTATTGTTAGCGAAAAGCCTGCAATGACAATAAACAACGTAGAAATAAGCAATGACGTTTTTACTTATTTCTTAGATTTGGCAACGGTAGAAATGGGTAAGGATGCATCCTTTGACGCTTTAAGAGAAAAAGCAAAAACCTATGCTTCAACCTATTTTAAAACAAACACCCTTGCTAATATGGCGGGTGTAAGTCTTACAACTGCCGAAAAAGCAAAGGTTTCCGAAAAGGTAAATGCATATTGGAACATTTTCGGTAGCTACTACACGAAAATAGGCGTTTCAAAGGAAACTCTTACAAAGGTTTTTACCGCCGATAGCTTCAGAAGTGCCTTGCTTCTTCACTATTACGGCACCGGCGGTGAAGAGGAAATCCCCTTAACCCGTCTTTATGCACAATTCAAAACGAATTATATTGTGTTCCAATCAATTACAGGATATTTTACAACAACCGATTCAAACGGTAAAACCGTAAGAATAAACGAAAACGACAGCGAAGCTCTTATTCTGAAATTTCAGAATATGGCTACTATGGTAAACGCAGGCGAGCAGACTATGGAGGAAGCGGCGGATTTCCTCGCTTCTACAGGCTACCAAAGCTCTGCACAGACAGTTATTCTTCATAAGGACGATACAAGCTATCCTGCAGGCTTTTTCCAAAAGGTGCAGGCAACTGAAGCCCGTCTTGCAACGGTTATAGGCACAAACGATTATATTTTCCTCGTTTTACGAGGTGACGCAGATACTAACAGCGAATATTTTAAAGAAAAAAAGCCTGAAATGATAGAAATCATAGTTGGCGATGAAATAGATGAGAAAATTGAGAACTCTCTTGCTACAAATATTAAGGTTACAAACGACGTTGCAAAGGGGTATTACAACCTTATTATGAATGAAAAAGGTGCATAAAATGAACGAAGCTATTAAAAATATTATGTCACGTCAGACAATCCGCGAATACACCGAGAAGCAAGTCCCCGATGAGCTTTTAGGGATTATTCTTGATGCAGCGATAAGAGCACCAAGCGGAAGAAACACTCAGCCTTGTCACCTCAGAGTGCTTCAGAATAAAGATTTGCTTGACGAGATGAACACAGATTTTAAAAACATCGTTGGTTGGGATACCCCCGCTTACACAGGTTGGGATATTCGCCCCGTTTATCATAATGCACCTACGTTTATTTTCCTTTTTGCCGAAAGCAAGGCTGATATGGCGGCAGGGCTTATGGCGGAAAACATTGCACTCGCCGCCCACGCTTTAGGGCTTGGCTCTTGTATGATAGGCTCTATCGGCGGTCTTTTTGATGATGAAAACGGTGCAAAAAAGTGGAAGAAAATTTTGGACGTGCCTGAAAGCTGGCATTTCCTTTTAGGTCTTACCTTAGGCTATCCGAACGAAAAACCGCCTTTTAAGGACAGAGAAGACGGTCACGTTAAATTTATTAAATAATCCGACAACAAAACTCGAGGAATCTATATGAAATATTTTGCAGACAATTACGACGTTGCGGTTATCGGTGCAGGGCATGCAGGTATTGAAGCAGCTCTTGCCTCCGCAAGATTAGGTGCTAAAACAGTTATATTTACGGTGAATCTCGACTGGGTTGGCAATATGGCTTGTAACCCCTCTATCGGCGGTACTTCTAAAGGTCATCTCGTAAGAGAAATTGATGCTTTAGGCGGTGAGATGGGAAAAGCGGCTGATAAAACTCTTATCCAGAGCAGAATTCTTAATTTAGGTAAAGGCCCTGCCGTACATTCATTAAGAGCACAGATAGACCGTAAGGAATACACTCAATATATGAAGCATTGCCTTGAAAATCAAGAAAATCTTGATTTAAAGCAGGGCGAAATTGTTTCTTTACATAAAAATGAAGACGGCTTATGGGTATTCTCTACCCGCCTTGAAGCGGAATATACCGCTAAATGCGTAATTATTGCTACGGGTACATTTTTAAAAGGCAAGGTTTTCGTTGGTGACGTTTCTTACGAAAGCGGTCCTGACGGTATGTTTCCCTCAAACGACCTTTCAGATGCACTTGCAAAAATGCAGATTCCTCTTCGCAGATTTAAAACGGGTACACCTGCAAGAGTTAATAGACACAGCGTGAATTTTGAGGGCCTTGAGGAGCAGGTTGGTGACGAAGAAATTACACCATTTTCCTTCGAAACACCTTATGACACTTTAGAAAACAAGGCTATTTGCCACATTACTTATACAAATCCCGAAACGAAGCAGGTTATTCTTGATAATCTTCACCGTTCACCCCTTTATTCAAATAAAATTGAGGGTGTAGGTCCTCGTTACTGCCCCAGTATTGAAGATAAAATCGTTCGTTTTTCAGAGAAGGAAAGGCATCAGGTCTTCATTGAGCCTTGCGGACTTAATACTGAAGAAATGTATTTGCAGGGTCTTTCCTCTTCTCTTCCCGAAGACGTACAGCTTAAAATTTTAAGAAGCATTAAGGGTCTTGAAAACGTTAAGGTTATGCGTACTGCTTACGCTATTGAATATGATTGCGTTGACCCTCTTGCACTTAAATCTACTTTAGAATTCACAGAGCATCCCGGTCTTTTCGGTGCAGGTCAGTTTAACGGCTCTTCGGGCTACGAGGAAGCCGCCGCACAGGGTCTTATAGCAGGTATAAACGCGGCTCACAAGGTTCAGGGTAAAGAACCCTTCACCCTTGACAGAAGCACGTCTTACATCGGCACTCTTATTGACGACCTTGTTACAAAGGGTTGCCGTGACCCATACAGAATGATGACCTCGAGAAGTGAGTACAGACTTATTTTAAGAGAAGATAATGCTGATTTAAGGCTTACTGAAATGGGCTATAAAATAGGTCTTATAAGTCAGGAAAGATACGATAAGCTTTTAGAAAAAATAAGGCTTATTGAAGAGGAAACCGAGAGAGTTTCTAAAATTACAATTTCCCCTTCACAAGAGCTTTCAAAGGTTCTTGAAGAGGCAGGGACTGCCCCAACGGTTACGGGTGCAAGACTTTCGGAGCTTATTAAAAGACCCCAGCTTTCATACAAGCTTCTCACCCCCTTTGACAAAAAAAGACCCGATTTACCGAGAGAGGTATTCGAGCAGGTTGAAATAAATCTTAAATACGAGGGCTATATCAAACGTCAGTTAGCTCAGGTTGAAGAGCAAAAAAGGCTTGAGGTTAAAAAGATACCCGAGGATATCAACTATGACAATATTTTAAATCTTCGTCTTGAGGCTATTGAAAAGCTTAAAAAAATTCGCCCCGAAACTATCGGACAGGCATCACGTATCAGCGGTGTTTCACCTGCCGATATAGCCGTATTACTTATATACTTAAGACAATAATCCGGCAATTTAACTCAAAAGCAAAAATTTCCGTTATAAAGGAGCTTTATTATGATACCAAGAAATGAACATCCTAATCCCAACTTTAAAAGAGCTGATTACATTATTCTTAACGGTGAATGGGATTTTGAATTTGACTTTGGAAACAGCGGTGAAGAAAGGAATTTATTTGCTGTAGACTCTGAATTTTCCAAAAAAATCAACGTACCCTTCTGCCCCGAAAGTGAGCTTTCAGGTATAAATTATAAAGATTTTATCCCTGCAGTATGGTATAAAAGAACTGTTGAAATATCAAAAGATCGGTTAAATGGTAAAGCGTTTATCGTTTTCGGTGCGGTGGATTTTCACTCAAAGGTTTACGTAAACGGTGAGCTTGCAGGAGAGCATTTCGGCGGCTACACAACCTTCCGTATAGATGCAACTAAATTCTTAAAAGAGGGCGAAAACGTAATTACTGTTTACGCTGAGGATGACACGAGAGATTATCATCAGGCAAGAGGTAAGCAGAGCGAGCTTTTCTATTCTCACGGCTGCGATTACACAAGAACAACAGGCATCTGGCAGACTGTTTATATGGAATTCTGCCCCGAAAATTATATTAAAAACGTAAAATATTACCCCAATATTGCAGATGGTACAGTTACAATTACTGCTGACCTTTGCGGTAGCGGTGACTTTTCTGCAAAGGCATTCTGGGACGGTAAAGAGGTTGGCTCAAAGGCAGTTAAGACTTACGGTCAGACTGCAACACTTACTCTTGACCTTGCCGAAAAGCATCTTTGGGAGGTTGGCAAAGGCGGTCTTTACGAGCTTACTCTTACCTTCGGCGATGACGTTGTAACAAGCTTTTTCGGTTTAAGAGAGGTTAAGCTTACAGACAATGCTGTTGAAATTAACGGCGAGCCTGTTTTCCAAAGACTTATACTTGACCAGGGCTTCTACCCCGACGGTATTTACACCGCCCCCACAAAAGAGGCGCTTAAAAACGATATTATCCTTTCAATGAAGGCAGGCTTTAACGGTGCAAGACTTCACCAGAAGGTCTTTGAACCCTTATTCCTCCATTATTGCGATGAATTAGGCTACATCGTTTGGGGCGAGCACGGTAACTGGGGTCTTGATTGGTCGAAATTTGATTCAATCCGTTACTTCCTTTTAGAAATTGAAGAGGAAATTGAACGCGACTTTAACCACCCTGCACTTATCGGTTGGTGCCCCTACAACGAAACCTGGGACATAGACGGCAGAAAGCAGGATGACGATAGTCTTCGCGTTGTTTACCGCACGGTAAAGGCCATGGATAAAACCCGTCCTTGTATTGATACAAGCGGTAACTTCCACGTTGAAACAGATATTTTCGACGTTCACGATTACGAACAGGATTATCACATTTTCAAAGAAAACTACGATAAGCTCTTTAAAGAAGACTTCCTTTACGACCGTTTCCCCGAAAAACAGCAGTGGAAGGGCGAGCCCGTATTTATGAGCGAATACGGCGGAATCAGAATTGAACTCAAGGACCCTGCAGAAAACGACCACAAAAAAGCCTGGGGCTACGGTAACGCGGCTACAAGCTACGAGGAATTTTATGAGCGTTACGCAGGACTTACCGACGCACTTCTTGATAATCCGAGAATGATTGGTTTCTGCTACACACAGCTTACAGACGTTGAACAGGAATTAAACGGTATTTATTACTACGACCGTTCAGAAAAATTCGATTCCGAAAATCTTTATAAAATAAACTCAAGAAAAGCAGCGATTGAGAAATAAAAACAAAAATGCAAGTGGTAAATTTACCACTTGCATTTTTTATTCATTACATTTCAACGGCTGCTCTTTCAACTGCCAAGCCTTTTTTATAGCTTTCCATAAAGAGATTGAAGGAGTCTACAATTTCTTTATCGGGGTCGAGAGTTGTCATTTTCTGAGTTGCGAAAATCTTGTTATCGAGATAATCGGGGAATTGCTCTCCCTCTTCTTTATTAACTGCGTATGCGGCAAGAACTGCTACACCCCATGCACCGCCCTCACCGGCTGTTTCCATAACGGAAACGGGAGCATTCATAGCGGCTGCAAGAACACTCTGACCGATAACGGGAGTTTTAAAGAAACCGCCGTGACCGAGAATTTTATCAATAGCAACGTTTTCTTTATCGAGAATTTCCATACCGATTTTAATGCCACCGAAAGCGGTGAAAAGCTGAACTCTCATAAAGTTTGCAAGAGAAAATTTGCTGTCAGGCTCTCTTACGAAAAGAGGCTTACCTGTTTCAAAGCCTGTTAAGAATTCACCTGAAAAATAGTTGTAGGAAAGAAGATTTCCGCAATCCTTATCTGCTTCCGCAGATTTTTTGAAAAGTGCGGTAAATAAATCGCCTAAATCACAGCTTGCACCCATAAGGTCAAGAACTTCCTTAAAAAGATAAGTCCATGCATTAATATCTGAAGTACAGTTGTTACAATGCACCATAGCAACGGGAGCACCGTCGGGAGTTGTAACCATATCTATTTCTCTGTAAAGCTTTGAAAGAAGCTTTTCAAGAACTATCATTGCGAAAACAGATGTACCTGCAGAAACGTTACCCGTTCTTACTCTTACACTGTTTGTTGCAACCATACCGGTACCTGCATCACCCTCGGGAGGACACATAGGAATACCTGCCTGAAGATCGCCCTCTTCGTCAAGGAGAAGCGCACCCTTTTCTGTAAGTGTGCCTGCGTTTTCACCTGCAACGAGAACCTTAGGAAGAATTTCACGGATTTTCCAAGGGTATCCCTTGCCTGCTACGAGTTCATCAAACTTATCAAGCATTTTTTCACTGTAATTGTTGCCTTCCATAGGGAACATACCTGATGCTTCACCGATACCGAGCACCTTTTCGCCTGTAAGAAGAGTGTGAATATAGCCTGCGAGAGTTGTGAAATATGCAATATCCTTAACGTGAGCTTCATCATTTAAAATAGCGTGATAAAGATGTGCAATACTCCAACGGTCAGGAATATTAAAATCGAATTCATTGGTAAGCTTGTTTGCCGCATCACCTGCGATAGTGTTTCTCCATGTTCTAAAAGGTGCTAAAAGCTCACCTTTATCATTAAAGGGAAGGTAACCGTGCATCATACCGCTGATACCGATAGCTTTAAGCTTTTTAAGCGTTACGCCGTATTTTTCTTTAACGTCCTGTTTAAGTGTAGAATATGCACCCTTAAGCCCCTCGAAAAATTCTTCCTCGGCATAAGTCCAGATACCGTTCACAAGGCTGTTTTCCCAACCGAAACCGCCTACCGCAAGAACCTCGCCCTTATCGTCGATAAGAACTGCTTTAATTCTTGTTGAGCCGAATTCAATACCGAGAATAGCGTTTCCGTTTTCAATGTACTGTTTCATATATATACTCCTTTTGTTAAATTTCTATATTTAACTCTTTTATTTTTTCTCTTAATGCTTGAAAATCCGATAATGCATCGGGCTTGTTACCGGGATTTCTTAAAAGTGCCGCAGGGTGAAAGGTGCCCATAAAATAAATGTTACCTTTTTTTATGAATTCACCGTGCTGCCTTGTTACCTTGAAATCCTCAGAAATAAGCTTTTGTGCAGAAATTCTGCCTAAACAGACTATAATTTTTGGTTTTATAAGCCGTGTTTGACAACGTAGCCATTCAATACAACTGTCTTGCTCAGTGGCTTCGGGGTCTCTGTTTTTCGGCGGTCTGCATTTAACTATATTAGCAATATAAATATTCTTTTTACGGTCCAAATCTATAACCTGAAGATATTTATCTAAAAGCTGACCTGCCTTGCCAACAAAGGGCTCCCCTTGTAAATCCTCATTTTCACCGGGACCCTCGCCAACAAAAAGTATATCGGCATTTTCATTACCTACGCCAAAAACAACCTGTGTGCGAGTTGTGGCAAGAGGACACTTTTCACACTTAAGACAATCCTCTTTTAACTCTGTAAAGCTTTCATATTTCAAAGAATTATCAGCTCCTTAGGTGTTGTTGTAAGGTTTTCGTAACCGTTCTCGGTTATTATTGCCATATCCTCAATTCTTACACCGAACTTGTCGGGGATATATATTCCCGGCTCAACCGTTACAACGTCACCAACCTCAAGAATATCCTTCGATTTCGGGGCAAGGGTTGGTGCTTCGTGAATCTCAACACCTACACCGTGACCGGTTGAATGACCGAAATATTCACCGTAGCCGGCTTCATCAATAACGCTTCTTGCGGCAAGGTCCGCTTCACTGCAGGGTAACCCTTTTTTCAAAACTGCAAGAGCAGATTTTTGAGCCTTTAAAACGATTTCATAAATTTTCTTTTGCTCGTCGGTAATATTTCCGACAGCAACAGTCCTTGTCATATCGCTATGGTAGCCATCGTAAACCGCACCGAAATCCATTGTAATAAAATCACCGTCTTTTACAACGTTTTCGTCGGGTACGCCGTGAGGCATTGAGGACTTTTTACCTGCAACGGCAATAGTTTCAAAGGAAAGCGCCTCGGCACCGTGAGAAAGCATATAAAAATCAAGCTCAAGGGCAATTTGCTTTTCAGTTACACCGGGCTTAATAAAGGTTAAAATATGCTGAAAGGCATCTTCCGCTATTTTTTGAGCAGTTAAGATTTTTTCTTTTTGCTCTTCGTTTTTTATTCTTCGAATACGGGTAATTTCCGCTTCAAGCTTTTTTGAAGGCGTTACCTTGCAGGGTAAAAACGCCGTTTTTAAATAATCACTTACAGAAACGGTTATATGCTCTCTTTCGGAATATATTTTAACTATTTTTTTATCTTTTATATAAGCTTTAATTTCTTCTGAAACCTTTTTGAGAAGCATCGCTTTGCAGTTTTTTACCGTCTTTTGAGCCGCCTCAATATAACGGCTATCGGTAAAAAATACAGCCTCGTCTTTAGTTACTACAAGATACCCGTGAGTTGACGGAAAGCCTGTAAAATAACGTCTGTTTTCCTCTGACGAAATTATAATTGCTTCGTGAGGACTTTTAAGAAAGTCTTGAAGCTTATTTATCCCCATAATAACCGTACTCCTTTAAAAATGCATCTCTGATAGGCTTTTCTTTAATTCTGTTTTTCTTGTAGTGGTTTTTCCAGAACCATTTATTTTCAACGGGGTCTACAAGAAGCGGTACGGCACCGCAACGGTTAGCCGCAGCGACGTCGGTAAAAACCTGATCCCCTACCATACCGATTTTTGAAACCTCAACCCCTAATTTTCTTGACATTCTGAGAATACCGAAGGGTAAAGGCTTTTTAGCAAAGGCGTGAAATTTAACACCAAAGGTTTTCGAAAACCAATACGCTCTTATATGGGGAGTATTAGTTACGATAGCAACCTTTATACCCGCCTCTTTTAAGGATTTTATCCATGATATTGCACCCGGAATTGTTGAAAGGGTTGCATCCTTAACCGTTGTGTTATCTAAATCGAAAAGAATTGCTTCAAGACCTAATTCTCTTACGATTTCGGGAGTAATATCGTTAGTTTCACGAAACATATATTTAATTGTAGTATCTTTTTCCCTTAGCATAATACCACCGTTTAAATCAAAGCCAAAATCTTACATTTTAATGATATCACAAAAAAACAAAAAAGAAAAGAGATGAAACCTCTTTTTGAGGATTCATCTCTCTTTTTTTAATAGAATTTTCTCTTACGAGCAGCCTCTGATTTCTTTTTTCTCTTTACAGAAGGTTTCTCATAATGTTCTCTTTTACGAACTTCCTGGATAACACCGTCTCTTGAAGTCTGTCTTTTAAAACGACGAAGTGCGCTATCTAAAGATTCGTTTTCTTTAACTTTTACCTGACTCATTTATAGTTCCCTCCCTCCGTTGATTACCAACAAAGGTATAAATATCATAATACATTTAGCATTATACAATGTCAACCGCAATGTGTCAAGAGGTAAAAAAGAAAAATTTATAAATTCAATTAATAAAACAAAGAGTAACGCTATATTATGGGTTTACCTAACGTCACTCTTTTACAAATTTAATTATATCTTTCACTTCGCAATCCAATGCATAGCATAAAGCATCAATGGTTTTTGTGTTAATAGCCTCACCTTTTTTCATACGATGAAACGTGTTAGCTGAAAAGCCTTGTTTAAAAATCAGGTTGTATTCCGTTACGCCTTTTTTAAACAGCGTTTCATAAAACGGCTCGTAACTTATCATTTTTATCACCAAATAAATTTTAGCATACTCAACCTCTTGACTATACTCAATATATTGACTATAATATACGTAAATTAGCTGAAAATATTAAAATTTTCGGTTTTTTAGAAAAGGAGTTAGTATAATATGAAAAAAAGAAAAGCTCTAAACGTAATAAGCGTTATCACCCAGTTAGCACAGATGATTTATTTCTGCGGTGTTCCGTTTTTAAGAATACAAGTCGATTCTTACTACAATACGCCGAATCCTATTTTTGACCCACACCGCATTTACTCAATGCTTCAAATGGTTTTAATTGCTCCGGAAGGAAAATTTCTTGCTTTGATAGCATTAATGATTTTTAATCTCGTTCTTTGTATAATCGCTATTTCTTCAAAGAAAACGAAAAAAGACGGCATAATTCATACTGTTACACCGATTATTATGCTTGTAATAAACGTTTTGTGCTTTGGTGAGGGCTTTATTGCAATTTACGATTACAATACGACAATGATGGCACCGTTTGATATTATATATTGGGTATTTAACGTAGCACTTATTA
This sequence comes from Clostridia bacterium, assembly GCA_017937865.1. Classification (GTDB taxonomy): domain Bacteria; phylum Bacillota; class Clostridia; order Oscillospirales; family Acutalibacteraceae; genus DTU089. The sequence goes on from JAGBCU010000026.1 coordinate 22,392, forward strand.
TTTTGGCTATTGCAAAGCGTTCAGCAAACGTTGTAGGCGAAGAAGAGCCGAAGGTTGAAAAAGCAGTTGTAGAGCAAACCGTTGTAGAACAGAAGGTTGTTGAAACAACAAGTGCAGACGAAATAAAGAAATATAAAGAGCTTCTTGATATGGGCGCTATAACTCAAGAAGAATTCGACGAAAAGAAAAAAGCTTTATTAAATCAATAAACATAAAAAACAGGCACTGTAAAGATAACTTTACAGTACCTGTAATTTTTATACCATAACTTCATTTTCAAACAAATTTATCAATAAGGGTACATCATCAACCAGCGTTGAATAAACAATTTTTAAATCTACACCGCCGTAATCGTGAACAAGACGGTTCCGCAAACCTGAAATATCTCTCCAGGGAATATCATTTCTACTCAATTTATATTCATCTGACAGTCGCTTTGTATTTTCCGAAATTTGAATCAGGCGGAACAGCATTGAATCTAAAAGCACTTCGTTTTGTTCAAACTCATCTTTAGACACATTTGAGATATGCTTTGAAATGAATTTAAGGTCAGTTAATATTTTTTCGATATAGTAGGTATCATTTTTCAGATTGTTCATACACTCTCACACCATCCTTTAATATTTCATCAATCAAGGCTTGATTATCAGCTAATTGTCGCAGGTCCAACAAATCAACTTTTTTGTGTAATTTCTCTCTGAGTCGTTCTGCTATACCGAAAAACTTCAAACCTACAATATCCGTTGATACAAGCAAATCAACGTCACTTGTTTGTGTTGCTTTTCCTTTAGCGTATGAACCGAACAATACGCAGTATTTTACATCGTATTCATCCAACACAGTTTTACAGCCGTCTTTAATTTCATCTAAGGTGAGTATACCGTGTTCTTCATCTAAAACTACATACTTTTCAAGTTCACTTATCATAGAACGGTATTTAAAAGTACCCGCCTTTTTTTCATTATTTTCGTATTCTTTATACGAACGCAACGAAACACCCAAAATATCGCACGCTTCTTGTTGAGTGAGTTTTTTTGATAACCGTAGTTGCTTTAAAGTAGACATTACCTCATCTCCTTCAAGATACTTATACCATTTTTGCACTTTCAAGTCAAGGATAAAGTGCAAATTTTGCACTTTGAAGCTTTAATAAAGGTGCAAAAACTGCACTTTTTATATTTTATAACGTGCAAGCACACAGGATTGGGTTGCAGAACGCAGATTCAGTCTGCGAAGCTGTATAAAAATACTGCAAAAAGAAAAGGAAGACTCAAAATGAATCTTCCTTAAATAAAATTATTGTTTTCGGTCGAGGTAATAACGGTATAAGATGTGAGTGCAGAAGGCTTTTTGCGGAGCGAAGGCGTATCGAGATACGTCGAGCGAGGCAAAATGTCTTATGCGTCACAGATTATATCGTTATTTAGCCATAGCTCCTATTTCCATCATATATCCACCGATTTGAGCACCAAATTCGGGTGCGCCGTCCATGATGAGCTTGCCCTGCTGAACGGATTCAAGCATATCATCAATAGACATTAAGATACCCAGAGCACTGTCAAGGTTGTTAAAACGCATGGTGAAGAAGGGAAGAGCACGTTTGTATTCGCCTCTGCCGGCTTTACTCTTACCTGCTTTAATTCTGATGTAAGCAGAAACAGAATCTTCACCGTCAACCTTCCAAGCGTAAACACGGTCGGGGCTTTTTGAAGTCCAATCGTGAATTTCAGGGTGACCCATTTTGTTAAGAGTACTGATACCTGAAGAAAGAAGGTAGAAATAGCATTTAACAGTAAGACGTTTGTCCTCTTCTTTTTCGGGCGGTTTAGTTGCTGTAAGAAGACTTGACATTTTAAGAAGAGCCATCATAAATACACCGAATTCGTATGCATTCTGAAGACCTATCATTTTAGGAAGAGTTGCAGGGCCTATTTTGCCTTTAAAGAAAGCGTTCATAGACTCAACGTTTTTAAATTGAAGCTCAACAAACTTCTGTTTGTTAACTCTGTAAGCAACTTTATTTGCATGAACGAGCCATTCATCACCGTTTACAACGAAATGAGTAGCCCATTTTCCCTCGGGAGCATCAGGGTCAAGACAGCTAACCTGATATATACAATGCACCTTTTCAAATTTCTTTTTGAGAGAGGGCACGTCGGCAACGATAGTCTTGAGAAGAGGTAATGCACCGCAAAGGAATATTTTATTAGTATATAAAGCTTCTTGTGTGTTAGGCAAGAAAATCATTCCTTTCAGTAAGTTTTGAGACGATTAGTTTATCTTGAATAAGCGGAAAATCGCGAAAATGCCCGCTTATTCACTTTCCTTATTATTTTTGCGAAGAAGTGGGGAGATTTGCGATTTCTCTGTCCCCGAAGGCGTATGAAAATACGTCGAGTGGGCGGAAAATCGCGAAGATGCCCGCTTATTCACTTTCCTTAATATTTTTGTGAAGAAGTGGGGAGATTTGCGATTTCTCCGTCCCCGAAGGCGTATGAAAATACGTCGAGTGGGCGGAAAATCGCGAAGATGCCCGCTTATTCACTTTCCTTAATATTTTTGTGAAGAAGTGGGGAGATTTGCGATTTCTCCGTCCCCGAAGGCGTATGA
>JAGBCU010000027.1 GCA_017937865.1 Clostridia bacterium
GAGGCGAAGTTCTTCACGAAAGCAGAAGAACAAACAATCGCCCCAGAAGACGCAGAGAAGGAGGTAACCAGTAATGCTTTTACCTAAGCGCGTTAAGTACCGCAGAGTACAGAGAGGCAGACTTAAGGGTAAGGCTACCAGAGGCAACAAGGTCACTTACGGTGATTTCGGTCTTGTAGCTCTTGAACCCGCATGGATTACCTCAAACCAGATTGAAGCAGCCCGTATCGCGATGACAAGATACATCAAGAGAGGCGGTAAGGTTTGGATTAAGATTTTCCCCGACAAGCCCATCACAGAGAAGCCCGCTGAAACCCGAATGGGTTCAGGTAAAGGTTCTCCCGAATATTGGGTTGCCGTTGTTAAGCCCGGCAGAGTAATGTTTGAAATTGCCGGCGTTGATAAGGAACTTGCTCAAGAGGCTATGCGTCTTGCAGCTAACAAGCTTCCAATCAAATGCAAATTTGTTACTAAAGCAGAACAGGATGGTGAGGCAGAATGAAAGCAAGTGAATTAAGAACTCTCTCTCAGGCGGAGTTGGATGCTAAGCTCCTTGAATTGAAGAAAGAACTCTTTAATCTCCGCTTCCAGCAGGCCATCAATCAGCTTGATAACCCAATGAGAATAAGCGCCGTAAGAAAAGATATCGCAAGAGTTATGACAGTAATTCGCGATATGCAGCTTAACGGCAAGAATTCTTGATCACGGAGGGCAATTAAATGAGTGAAAGAAATTTAAGAAAAACCCGTGTCGGAATCGTAACAAGCGATAAGATGGACAAGACAGTAGTAGTTTCCATCAAAGACAGGGTAAAGCATCCGCTTTATGGTAAGATTGTCAACCACACACTTAAGGTTAAAGCTCATGACGAGACTAACCAGTGCGGTATCGGCGACCGTGTAATGATTATGGAAACACGTCCTATGTCAAAAGACAAAAGATGGCGTGTATGCGAAATTATTGAAAAGGCCAAATAATTTGGTCGGTAGAAGGAGGCACACACTGTGATACAGCAGCAGAGTTACCTCAAGGTAGCCGACAACACGGGCGCAAAAGAAATTATGTGCATCCGCGTTTTAGGCGGTTCCGGTAAGAGGTATGCCAATATCGGTGATGTTATCGTGGCTTCTGTCAAGAAAGCAGCACCCGGTGGCGTTGTTAAAAAAGGTGAGGTTGTAAAGGCTGTAGTTGTTCGTTCAGCAAGCGGCGTTCGTCGTGACGACGGAACATATATCCGCTTTGATGAAAATGCAGCAGTTATAATCAGAGAAGATAAGAACCCTAAGGGTACCCGTATTTTTGGACCCGTGGCAAGAGAGCTTCGTGAGAAAGAATACCTTAAGATTCTCTCTCTTGCTCCGGAAGTACTTTAATGGGAGGTACGACTAATGAGTAAAGTTCATGTTAAAACAGGCGATACAGTTATCGTTATTCAGGGTAAAGACCGTGGCGTAAAAGGTAAGGTACTTCAGGTATCTCCCTCGGAAGGCAAGGTTATCGTTGAAGGCGTTAACATCGTTTCTAAACACGTTAAACCCCGTAAGATGGGCGAAGCAGGCGGCATTCTTAAAGCTGAAAGCGCTCTCTATGCGGACAAAGTTCAGCTTGTTTGCCCCAAATGTGGCGTTGCTACAAGAGTAGGCCACGAAGGCACAGGTAAAGACAAAAAACGCGTTTGCAAAAAGTGCGGCGCTAAATTTGAATAAGGAGGGACTTAAATAATGGCAGCAAGACTTAAAGAATATTATGTTTCTGACGTAGCTCCTCAGCTTATGAAGAAATTCGGCTACAAGAGCGTTATGCAGGTCCCCAAGCTTGACAAAATCGTTGTTAGCGTAACATCAGGTGAAATTAAGGATAACTCCAAAATCCTTGATGCTATCATCAGCGACCTCAAGCAGATTACCGGTCAGACTCCCGTAGTTTGTAAAGCAAAGAAATCAGTTGCTAACTTCAAGCTTCGTGAGGGTATGGATATCGGTGCAAAGGTTACTCTTCGTGGTGACCGTATGTATGAATTCCTTGACAGATTCTTCAATCTCGCTCTTCCCAGAGTTAGAGACTTCCGCGGAATCAACCCCAACTCATTCGACGGTAGAGGTAACTATTCCGTAGGTGTTAAGGAACAGCTCATTTTCCCCGAAATTGAGTACGATAAAATTGATAAAGTTCGCGGTATGGATATCAGCTTTATTACAACCGCTAACACAGACGAAGAAGGCCGCGAGTTACTTACACTCCTCGGCGCTCCGTTTGCTAAGTAAGGAGGGGTCATCGTGGCTAAAACATCTATGAAAGTTAAGCAGGCGAGACCTGCAAAGTATTCCACAAGACAGTACAACAGATGCAAAATCTGTGGTAGACCGCACGCTTACCTTCGTAAATACGGTGTTTGCCGTATCTGCTTCAGGGAACTTGCTCATGCAGGCCAGATTCCCGGTGTTAAGAAGGCAAGCTGGTAAGAGCAATTGATAAAGGAGGAAACACGGCATGCAGATTACTGATTCAATTGCTGATATGCTTACAAGAATCCGTAATGCTAATTCAGCAAAGCACGATACAGTGCAGATCCCGGCATCTAACATCAAGAAATCAATTGCTCAGATTCTTGTAGATGAGGGTTATATAAAGAGTTTCAAGGTAATCGAAGACGGCAAGCAGGGCATTATTGAGGTTGCTCTCAAATACGGCCCCAACAAGTCTCAGGTTATCACAGGACTTCGCAGAGTTTCCAAACCCGGACTCCGCATTTATTCAAATTGTGAGGATATGCCCAAGGTTCAGAACGGCCTCGGTATCGTAATCCTCTCAACTTCAAAAGGTATTATGACTGATAAGGACGCTCGCAAAGCTAACGTTGGCGGCGAAGTTCTTGCATACATTTGGTAAGGAGGTACAGTACTATGTCTCGTATAGGCAGAATGCCCATTGCCGTTCCGGCAGGCGTTGATGTCAAGATCGACGGAAGCACTGTAACCGTTAAGGGCCCCAAAGGTACACTTACCAGAACAGTTAACAGTACTATCAAAGTTGAACTTGATAATGGCGTGATCAACGTAACACGCCCCGACGATTCAAAAGAGAATCGTTCACTCCACGGTCTCAACCGTACACTTATTGCTAACATGGTAAAAGGTGTAAGCGAAGGCTTCTCAAAGGAGCTTGAGATCAACGGTATTGGTTACCGTGCAGCAAAACAGGGCAAGGATCTTGTTCTTAACATCGGTTATTCTCATCCTGTAACAATGGCTGAGCCCGATGGCATCACAGTTGAAGTTCCCGGCCCCAACAAAATCGTTATTTCCGGTCCTGACAAGCAAAAGGTTGGTCAGTTTGCAGCTGAAGTCAGAGGTAAGAGAGCTCCGGAGCCTTATAAGGGTAAAGGTATCAAGTATGTTGATGAAGTTATCCGTCGTAAGGAAGGTAAGGCCGGTAAGGGCGGTAAATAATCCCTGAATTCGTTAAAGAGGTGAAGAAATAATGGTACAAAGACCGAACACTAATAAAGCAAGGGTTCAGCGTCATAAAAGAGTACGTGGCAAAATCAGCGGTACAGCTGCTTGCCCCCGTCTCGATGTATTCCGTTCTCTTCAGCATATCTATGCTCAGTTGATTGATGACGTAAACGGTACAACACTTGTTTCAGCATCAACTGTTGAAAAGGACTTCAAGGATTACGGCGGAAACAAAGACGCAGCCTTTAAAGTAGGTAAGTTATTAGCAGAGCGTGCAGCGGAAAAGGGAATTACAGATGTAGTTTTCGACCGCGGCGGTTACATTTATCACGGCCGTGTAGAGAGCTTGGCCGAAGGCGCCCGTGAGGGCGGCCTCAACTTCTAAGAAAGGGAGGAATTAACTTTGGCTAAATTCGATGCAGCTCGCAAAGACTCTGAACTTCAGGAAAGAGTCGTAGCCATCAACCGTGTATCTAAAACGGTTAAGGGTGGTAGAATTATGAAATTCTCAGCTCTTGTTGTTGTAGGTGACGGCGAAGGCACAGTAGGTTTTGGCTTAGGAAAGTCAAACGAAGTTCCCGATGCTATCCGTAAGGGTATCGAGGACGCAAAAAAGAATCTCGTAAAGATTTCTCTTAAAGGAACAACTATTCCTCACGAGATTATCGGTAAATTCGGCGCAGGCGTTGTACTTCTCAAACCCGCAGCACCCGGTACCGGCGTTATCGCAGGTGGTCCCGTTCGTGCAGTTGTTGAGACAGTAGGTATTAAGGACATTCGTGCTAAGTCACTTCGTTCAAACAACCCCTGCAACGTTGTTAGAGCAACAATGGATGGTCTTACAAGACTCCGCAATGTTGAAGAAGTTGCTAACATTCGCGGCAAATCCGTTAAACATTTTAAAGACTAAGGAGGGTGGTAACAATGGCTAACATTAAAGTTAAGCTCGTAAAGAGCCTTATCGGTTCAAAGAAAGATCAGATTGCCACCGCCTATGCGTTAGGTCTTCGAAAAATCGGTGATACTTCTATTCAGCCCGATAACCCCCAGACCAAAGGCAAAATTAGAAAAATTGCTCATCTTATTGAGGCTACTGAAGAATAAGCAAGGAGGTGCAATATATGAAGCTTCACGAGCTTTCACCCGCAGCTGGCTCCAAAAAGGAAGTTAAGCGTATCGGTAGAGGTCCCGGTTCAGGCCAGGGCAAAACAGCCGGTAAGGGTCACAAAGGCCAGAAGGCACGTGCCGGTCGCGGTATTCGCCCCGGTTTTGAAGGCGGCCAGATGCCTTTACAGAGACGCCTTCCCAAAAGAGGTTTTGTTAATATTTTCGGCAAAGAGTTCGCTATCGTAAACGTAGCTGCTCTTGAGGACAGATTTGAAGACGGTGCAGTTATCGACATCGATGCACTTAAATCTGCAGGTCTTGTCAATAAAACACTTGATGGTGTTAAAGTACTTGCTCACGGTGATATCACTAAAAAGTTCACTGTCAAGGTTAATGCTTATTCTGATGCAGCTAAAGCAAAAATTGAAGCTGCCGGAGGAAAGGCAGAGGTGATTTAACATGTTTCAGACTTTGGCTAATGCATGGAAAATCCCCGATTTAAGAAAGAAGATTCTCTTTACAGCATTCATTATCGTGCTTTTCAGAATCGGTGCAAATATCCCCGTTCCTTTCGTTGATATCATCGAAGGCGGTCTTTTATCCGGTACTGAAGGAACAACCTTCCTTAACTACTTAAGCATGATGACAGGTGATGCTTTCAACTACGGTACAGTTTTCGCACTTTCAATCACTCCCTACATCAACAGCTCGATTATCATCCAGCTTCTTACAGTTGCAATTCCTGCACTTGAAAGACTTTCAAAAGAGGGTGAAGAGGGTAGAAAGAAAATTGCTACTATCACACGTTACGTAACTCTCGGACTTGGTCTTCTCCAGAGTACAGCATACTTCATCTACCTCAATGCAAAGGATTATCTCCTTTACACAGGTGATGGTTTCCCCAAGGTTTTCGAAGGAATCGTTGTTATTTCAGTTCTTACCGCAGGTACAACACTCGTTATGTGGCTCGGCGAACAGATTAACGGCAAGGGAATCGGTAACGGTATCTCAATTATCCTTTTTGCAGGTATCATTTCCCGTATTCCTACAGAAGCAACAATGCTCTTCGGTACTTCCGAAGGCGCACAGGGTTACTTCTCACGAGGCGGTATTTACTACTTCCTTGCTCCCTTCGTAGTTGTTTGCTACCTTCTTATGATAGCTTACATCGTTTGGATGGATAACGCAGAACGTAAAATCCCCGTTCAGTATGCTAAGAGAGTTGTAGGCCGTAAAATGTATGGCGGTCAGAGCACACATATTCCGATTAAGGTTAATATGAGTGGTGTTATGCCCGTTATCTTCGCAAGTTCAATTCTCTCACTTCCTCCCACAATCGAGCTTTTCGTTTCAAGCAAGATTAAAGAGGGTAGCTTCTGGGAGACATTCTTCGGATGGTTTGAACCCACAAGCGTTGTTTACGGTGTTCTCTACTTCCTTATGATAATCTTCTTCGCATATTTCTATGCTGCAATTCAGTACAATCCTACTGAAATGGCAAACAACATCCGTTCAAACAGCGGTACAATCCCCGGTATTCGTCCGGGTAAACCCACTGCTCTTTATATTGAGAAAATTATCTCCAGAATTATACTTCTCGGTGCATTGCTTCTCAGCGTAGTTGCTTTGTTCCCCACAGTATTTACTCAGATTACTTCTCTTGTTACAAAAGACGGTATGAACATTTCACTTGGCGGTACATCAATTATCATTATGGTTGGTGTAGCACTTGAAACTGTTAAACAGCTTGAAAGCCAGATGATGCTTCGCCATTATAAAGGCTTCCTTGATTAATATATAGGAGGACTTCAATAATGAAACTTATATTTCTCGGTGCCCCCGGTGCAGGTAAAGGTACCCAGGCAGAAATCATCGCAGGCAAGCTTAATATTCCCACAATTTCCACAGGCAACATCATTCGTGAGGCGCTTGCTAACGGAACAGAGATGGGTCTTAAAGCAAAAGCATTTATTGAAGCCGGAAAACTTGTTCCTGATGATGTCGTAATAGGCATCATCAAGGAAAGGTTGGCTGAGGATGATTGTAACGGCGGATTCATTCTTGATGGTTTCCCCAGAACAATCCCTCAGGCAGAGGCTCTTGATAATATGGGCATCATAATCGACAAGGTTGTTGATATTGATGTTCCCGATGAAAACATTGTAAACAGAATGTCAGGCAGACGTGTTTGTAAGGCTTGCGGTTCTTCTTATCATATTGAAAATAAGAAGCCGAAGGTTGAAGGTGTTTGCGACAGCTGTGGCGGTGAGCTTCAGATTCGTAAGGACGATGCTCCCGAAACAGTTCTTGACAGACTCAATGTTTATCACGAACAGACCGAACCGTTAAAGGATTTCTATGCAAAATGCGGAAAGCTTCGCAGCGTAGAGGGTACAGCTCCTATTACAGAGATTACCGCAGCAATCCTTAAGGTATTGGAGGATTAAGCATGATAGTGCTTAAAAGCGAAAAGGAAATTAAGCAAATGCTTGAAGCTTGCAGAATTTCCGCAGAAGCACTTAAAGTAGCAGGTGAAGCGGTTGAACCCGGTGTTTCAACTTGGGAAATAGACCGAATAGCCAGAAAGTTTATAGAAAGCAAGGGTGCAATACCTACTTTCCTTAATTACAATGGCTTTCCTGCTGCAGCATGCATTTCCATAAATGATGAGGTCATTCATGGTATTCCTGATAAGGCACATATCATCAGAGCGGGCGACATAGTGAGTATCGACCTCGGAGCCCGTATCAACGGTTATACCGGTGACAATGCTGCTACTTTCGCATGTGGAGACGTTTCCGCAGAAGCGAAGCGGCTGATGGAAACTACCGAAGAGAGCCTTTACGTAGGCATCAAAAAGGCAGTTCCGGGCGGCAGAATCGGTGATATAGGAAGCGCAATTCAACAGTATTGTGAAGAGCGTGGATACAGTGTCGTAAGAGAGTACACAGGTCACGGCGTAGGTGCCGCACTTCATGAAGACCCCGCAGTGCCCAATTACGGTACACCCGGCAGAGGTGTTCGTTTGGTGCCGGGCATGACAATTGCCATTGAACCCATGATTAACGAGGGTAAGGCATCTGTTAAAACGTTATCTAACGGCTGGACGGTAAAGACAACCGACGGTAAGTTATCTGCCCACTTTGAGCATACAATTGCAATAACAAGTAGCGGACCGTTGATAATGACAAAGTTATAAATAAACAGAATGAAAACACAATATAGTCAATCTGGAGGTAGTTGTTATGTCAAAAGACGATATGATCGAAGTAGAAGGTACTGTTTTAGAAGCATTACCTAACACAACCTTTCAAGTAGAGCTTGAAAACGGTCATAAAATTTTAGCCCACATTTCCGGTAAGTTAAGAATGAACTACATTCGAATTCTTCCGGGTGATAAGGTTACAGTAGAAATGTCGCCATATGACCTTACACGTGGACGTATCACATGGCGTTCAAAATAAGTAAAAAGGCATAAGCTGAATTTTAGGAGGTATTCTAATGAAAGTCAGACCTTCTGTCAAGAAAATTTGCGAAAAATGCAAGGTAATTAAGCGCAAGGGAAAAATCATGGTTATCTGTGAGAATCCTAAGCACAAACAGCGTCAGGGTTAATCCCTTACGCAAACCATATTTGGAGGTGCAACTGACAAATGGCGCGTATTTCAGGTGTTGATTTACCAAGAGATAAAAGAGTCGAAATCGGTCTTACTTATATTTTCGGTATTGGCCGTAAGACTGCCAGTGACATCATTGCTGCTACAGGTATTAACCCCGATACAAGAGTTAAAGACCTTACAGAAGATGATGTAGCAAAATTACGTGAGTATATTGATCACAACGTTAAGGTCGAAGGTGACCTTCGTCGTGAAACAGCTTTCGATATCAAGAGACTTGTAGAAATCGGTTGCTATCGTGGCGTACGCCATCGTAAAGGCCTTCCCGTAAGAGGTCAGCGTTCAAAAACAAACGCACGTACTCGTAAAGGTCCCAAGAAAACGATAGCTAACAAGAAGAAATAAGTCGAAGGAGGTATTAGAATGGCTACAAAAGCAACCGGCAAAAAGAATGCCGGAACACGCAAGCGTCGTGAACGAAAAAATATTGAACGCGGTGCGGCTCATATCCAATCCACCTTCAATAACACAATAGTTACAATTACTGATACTCAGGGTAACGCAGTTTCATGGGCAAGTGCTGGTGAAATGGGCTTCAGAGGTTCTCGTAAGTCCACTCCCTTCGCAGCTCAGACAGCTGCTGAAACAGCAGCAAAGGTTGCTATTGAGCACGGTATGAAAACTGTTGAAGTTTATGTTAAAGGCCCCGGTGCAGGTAGAGAAGCTGCAATCAGAGCATTACAGGTTGCAGGTCTTGATGTTACTCTTATTAAAGACGTAACACCTATCCCTCACAATGGCTGCCGTCCGCCTAAAAGAAGACGTGTATAACATTATAGGAGGAAACTAATTATGGCAAGATATACCGGTGCGGTATGTAAGCTTTGCCGCCGCGAGGGCCAGAAGCTCTTTTTAAAGGGTGGTAGATGCTATACCGGCAAGTGCGCTTTCGAGCGCCGTTCCTATGCACCCGGCCAGCATGGTCAGGGTCGTAAAAAGATATCAGAATACGGAATGCAGCTTCGTGAGAAGCAGAAAGCAAGACGTTATTATGGTGTTCTTGAGGGACAGTTCCACAAATATTTCCTTATGGCTACAAAAATGCCCGGTCAGGCTGGTGAAAACCTTCTCAAGATCTGCGAAAGCCGTTTGGATAATATCGTTTATCTTCTCGGTTGGGCAGATTCCCGTGCAGAAGCTAGACAGTTTGTTACACACGGTCATTTCTGTGTTAACGGCAAAAAAGTTGATATTCCTTCCTACCTTTGCAAGGCAGGGGATGTAGTATCCATTAAGGAGAAATCGGCACAGACCGACGCATTTAAGACAATTATCGAAGCTAACGGAAGCCGTCCGGTTCCCACATGGCTTGATATCAATCGTGATGCTAACTCAGGTAAGGTTATTAACCTTCCCGAGAGAGATCAGATTGGCGCTCCTGTTGCGGAGCATCTTATCGTCGAGCTCTATTCGAAATAATGCTCTTTAGCCTCATGCCATTTTGGCAAAACAAAAACGCAGTTCATCTGTGTAATTTTAAGGAGGGTTTGGTATGATTGGTATTGAGAAACCCGAAGTAAGATTTACCGGGGCAGAAGATTCAGCATACGGCTCATTTGTTGTTGAGCCTCTTGAAAGAGGTTTTGGTACAACACTTGGTAACAGCCTTCGCAGAGTTCTTCTCTCTTCACTTCCCGGTTATGCAATTACTTCTGTAAAGATTGATAATGTTCTTCACGAATTCTCAACGATCCCGAACGTAAAAGAGGATGTTACTGAGATAGTTCTTAACCTTAAGGGCGTTATTCTCAAAATACACGGAGACGGTCCCAAGATTATGTATATCGAAGCAGACGGCTCCGGCGAAATCACAGCGGGTGATATTAAAGCTGATTCAGAGGTTGAAATTCTCAACCCCGATCACCACATTGCAACACTTGATGCTGATGCTCACGTTACAATGGAGCTTACAGCAGATAAAGGCAGAGGCTACGTTTCTTCAGACAGAAACAAACAGCTTCTTGATCCTGCAATCGGCGTTATCGCTATTGACTCTATCTATACACCCGTTTTAAAAGTTAACTACACAGTTGATAACACTCGTGTAGGTCAGATTACCGACTATGATAAGCTCACAATTGAAGTTTGGACAGACGGTACAATTTCTGCTAAAGAAGCTGTATCATTCGCTGCTAAAATTCTTACTGAGCATCTTAATCTCTTCGTTGAACTTTCTGATGAAGTTGCAGGTACAGAGATTATGGTTGTTAAAGACGACAGTTCAAAAGAAAAGGTTCTTGAAATGACAATTGAAGAGCTTGACCTTTCTGTTCGTTCTTTCAACTGCCTCAAGAGAGCCGGTATCAATACTGTTGAAGATTTGATCAATAAAACAGAAGACGATATGATGAAGGTTAGAAACCTTGGCAGAAAATCTCTTGATGAGGTTGTTGCAAAATTGGAATCACTTGATCTTTCTCTTCGTGATGAGGACGAATAAGTCCGTATTTTCGGCAAAGGAGTGGATTTAGATGCCCGGAACCAGAAAACTCGGCAGAGCGAGCGATCACCGCGATGCTATGCTTCGTAACATGGTTACATCCTTACTTGAAAACGGTAAGATGACTACCACAGTCACAAGAGCGAAAGAAGTTCGCGCTATGGCTGAAAAAATGATCACACTCGCAAAAGTCGACAGTCTCCACAATAAGAGACAGGCTTTGGCATACATTACAAAGGAAGATGTTGTTAAAAAACTTTTTGACGAGATCGCTCCTAAGTATAAAGACGTAAACGGCGGTTACTGCCGTATAATCAAGACTGAAGCTCGCCGCGGTGACGCAGCAGAGATGTGCATTCTTGAATTAGTTTAATTAAAGCAAAAACCTGACCCGAAAAGGTCAGGTTTTTTATTTAAGTTGTAAATTGAAAATGGCAAATGTCAAATTTTCGGTCTGCAACACAATTATAAGCAAAACTCCGATATCGTGATGATATCGGAGTTTTGTTTTTAATCTTTATTTAAAATTATTTTAGCTATTTTATAAACGTCACCGCAACCAAGTGTAAGAACAAGGTCGCCTTCGCTGACGTTTTCTTTAATATAGTCTGCAACCTTTTGGAAGGTATCAAACCAAACGCAGCCTTCAATTTCATCAGCAAGGTCTTGAGTCGTAATGCCGTAGGTGTTAATTTCTCTTGAACCCATAATTTCAGTCAGCACAACGTTATCTGCTATTGAAAGAGCCTCTGCAAAGGCGTTTAAATGCATTTTAGTTCTACTGAAGGTGAAAGGTTGGAATACAGCCCAAACACGCTTATAATCCATTTTCTTGGCAGCGGAGAGGGTAACCTCAAGCTCTGCAGGGTGATGAGCGTAATCGTCAACGATATCAGCACCGTTATAAGTTCCTAAAAACTCAAAACGTCTGCCTGCACCCTTGAAGGTTAAAATACTTTTTCTGCATTGTTCAACAGTTGCTCCGCAATATATAGCAGCTGCAATAGCAGCGAGAGAGTTAAGAACGTTATGCTCACCGGGAATGCTTAATTCAATTCTGCCGTTATTTACACCGTCAATATAAAGGTCGTAGCAGGGGAAAGCGCCATTGTTATAACCAACATTTTTTGCAACAAAATTACATCCCTTGTCTTTACCAAAGGAAATCATTTTCTTGCCTTCACTTATACCCTTAATGCTATCAAGAGTATTCTTGTCATCGCCGTTATAAATTACTGCTTTTGTTGACATATCAGCGAATTTTCTGAACGAAGCCTCAAGATTTTCAAGAGTTTTAAAATACTCCATATGATCGCAGTCAACGTTAAGAATAACGCTTATATCAGGCGTTAAATCAAGGAAGGTATCCTTGTATTCGCAAGCCTCGCAAACAAGAATATCGCTTGTACCGACTCTTCCGTTTGTGCCCGTAAGGGGAAGCTTACCACCGATAACTGCAGAGGGGTCAAAATCGTTATCAATAAGAATATGAGTAAGCATAGAAGTAACGGTTGTTTTACCGTGAGTACCGCAAACACCTATACAGTTATCGTATTTTCTTGTAAAGTAACCGAAAAGCTTACTGCGTTCAAAGGTTGGTATACCTTTTTCTTTTGCGGCAACAAGCTCGGGGTTGTCGGGGAGAAGTGCAGCAGTATAAACTACCATATCAGCGCCGTCAACGTTTTCAGCCTTCTGTCCCATTGTAACGGGAATACCTAAAGCACGAATTCTTTTTAAAGTGTCAGACTCGTTATTGTCAGAGCCTGTAAGATAGTGACCTTGCGAATGTAAAATTTCGGCAAGGGGACACATACCACTGCCACCAATACCGATAAAATGTATTCTTTTAGCATTTTTTATTGCTACGTCAATAGTCATCTTGAAAATCCTTTCATAAAGGAATTGCTTAATAAAGCTTCGAAGTTTAACCTTTTCAGTATATTAAAATTATACTCCTTAAGAGATAAAAAATAAACCCCTAAATAAAAAATAATAGATTATTTGTTTATGAATAAATTTCTGCTTTTTAAGCCCTTTTGAAGAAAATATCCGAGAATACCACAGGATATTATTTCACCGAGAAAAACAGTAAGCGTAAAATACCAATAAGTACCCTCAAAGCCGTAAACGTACATCAGTACAGGCGGTATGATAAGCGTGTTTGATATTATTGGGGGAATAAGTGCTAAAATGCTATGCTTTCTCAAAAGATATGTACCAATAGCACCGATAAGGGTTGCAAGAGTACCAAAAACAATATCCCATAAAGCGCATCCTGTAAGTATATTAGCAAGAAGGCATCCTACAACAAGACCGGGTATTGCCGCAGGGGTGAATATAGGAAGAATTGTAAGTGCTTCAGAGAAGCGGATTTGAACGGGGTTACTTGCAAGCCCCATTGCAGCTGCAATATAAGTTAAAACGACATATAATGCGGCTACGATTGCAGCAAAAGCTACGTTAGTGATTTTCTTTCTGTTTTTCATTTTTTTCAACTCCATAGTTTTGATTTGAGATAAAATCTCTGTGAGGATGGTTTCGAACTCACATTTTGTGGCAGATATATAAGCGATATAACTGTCACAATGTATAAAAAACATCTTGTAATTTCTACAACAAGATGGCTTTATTTTACTTGAAAATATACTTATCAGTAGTATAATTAAATAAAAAAACAACCTTTTGAAAGGATGAATATTAAATGATTAACGTTACAATCTGGAACGAGGGACGTCACGAAAAAGAAAGCGAATCAGTAGCAAAGGTTTACCCTAAGGGTATACATAACTGTATCGCAGAATTTTTAGGAACAGATGAGGAGCTTAACATTACAACCGCAACTCTTGATGATGAGTTTAACGGTCTTCCTGATGAAGTTCTTGAAAATACTGACGTTCTTCTTTGGTGGGGTCATATGGCTCACGATGACGTACCGAACGAGCTTGTTGAAAAGATTTATAATAGAGTTATGAGGGGAATGGGCTTTATCGCTCTTCACTCTGCTCATTTTTCAAAGCCCTTCAGAAGACTTATGGGGACAACCTGTTCTCTTAAATGGCGTGACGGTGACCGCGAAAGATTATGGTGTATAAATCCATCTCACCCTATAGCAAAGGGCGTGCCCGAAAACTTTAATATCCCCGTTGAAGAAATGTACGGTGAAAGATTTGACATTCCTCAACCTGATGAACTCGTGTTTATCGGATGGTTTAAGGGTGGCGAGGTTTTCCGTTCAGGCTGTTGTTGGCAAAGAGGACTTGGCAGAGTTTTCTATTTCCAGCCGGGTCACGAGGAAAATCCTACGTATTATATTCCCGAAGTACAGCTTATTATCAAAAACGCAGTTCATTGGGCAACACCCGAAAAGGTTGTTCCTGAAATAGAATGTCCTTGGGTAGAATCCGTTGAAAAGAATTACAACGGCGAAAACAAATAAGTTTAACAAAAAGTAAGTATATCACAAAAAGATTCCTTTATCAACTGATAAAGGAGTTTTTGTGTGAATAAAACCACGTTATAAATTATAGATAGGAGCGACAAAAATGCTTAAATTCCTTTTTCAAGGCGATTCAATAACTGACGCAGACCGCAACAGAGATGATGAAAACAACTATGGTTACGGTTACCCTAATCTTTTTGCTGCTGAAGTAGGAAAAGCTTTTCCCGGTGAATATTATTTTATAAACGAAGGTATAAGTGGCAACAGAATTGTTGATCTTTATGCAAGAATAAAAAGTGATATCATAAATCATCAGCCTGATTATATGTCAATTCTTATTGGTGTTAACGATGTGTGGCATGAGATAAATGATAAAGACGGTGTTGAACCTGTAAAATTTGAAAAGATATATACAATGCTTATTGAAGAAATCAAAGAAGTGCTTCCTGATATTAAAATTATGATTTTAGAGCCCTTTGTTCTTCCGGGAACAGGCACAAGCTATGCTTGGGATACATTCAGAAGCACGTTGGAAGAAAATGCAAAAGCTGCAAAACGAATTGCAGATAAATTCAATCTTAAATTCGTACCTCTTCAGGATGAATTTGATAAAGCTTGCGAAAAAGCAGAGCCTTCATATTGGCTTCGTGACGGAGTTCATCCCACAGCCGCAGGTCACGCAATAATCAAAGACGAGTTAAGAAAAGCCTTTGATGAGATAAGATAATAGTACATTTATATTGATAAAAAGAGCATAGAAGCTTATAAGTTGCAAATTGCAAATGGGAAATGGCAAGTGGCAAATCAAGTGCGAAATACGGAATGCGAAGTGCGAAATGAAGATGCCAGATGCCAACTCCCAGATGCCAGAGGCTTCGTGGGGAGCAATTACCCTACCAATAGAATAAATTTTCAAAGGCGGTGTACCTCTCTTCGAAGAGGGCAAGGAACACGACCGCCGCCGGTGGCAGAAACAGGGAGTGTGAGTTGGCGTAGCGGTCAAAATTGTGCGAAGCGAATAGCGAGCAAACAATTTTGGGTACCGCAAGAGGGCAGGGACCGCATTTAGAGAAATGATAAAAGGATAGTGCTTTCGCAAAGAAAACACTATCCTATATTTTTATATTTCGGGCGGTGGTGAGTTCTCTACGCGACAAAGGAGCGTAGTTGAATCGTAAGATTCAAATGCAGTAAACTAAATGATACAATAAAA
>JAGBCU010000028.1 GCA_017937865.1 Clostridia bacterium
GCTATTATATTGGGAAAGTTCATTTTTAATTGTTTCGATAGTACTACATAAATCTTCGATTGTTTCTATTAAATATTCGTGTTTAATATTTGACATATTTTCTCTCCTATTAAGGATAACAATTAGTTATCCTTTATAAGAAGTTGCAACTAAATAAAGAGAGTTCAGAATTCTAATTAACAATCATTATCATAAATAAAAGAGGAATTAAAATGAAACAAAAAGAAAATCAAACGAGCAAAATAAAACATTTTTTAAAGAAACAACTGATTAAATTATTCAATAATTATCCCAAAATTGAGAGAGCCTTTGATATTTGCGATGAAATATTTCAAAAGTTAATGCTTGGGTACATCATTGCAACCATATTGTTGCTTTTCATATTATTTGGCGTGGCATATACAACTCTGCCTGATCAAATCAAAGACTCCTTTTCTCCTATTATAAGCATCGTTATCACTGCTATAGTGATTCCATTTTTGTTGAGTGTGTATAATCGCAAAAAAGAAAATGAATTAAAGCAATTTGAAAATAATAAAGAGCTGTACTTGGAACTAGTAAAAGTTTTAGTTCCTGTAGTTCTGTATAAAACTTTTACAACTGAAGCAAAAGACAATATTATTAATTACATAGAGAAAAATCGAGCAGCAATTACTATATTATTTTCATCAAAAATGATTGCAACAATAAATTCTATAATTAACAATTGTAATGATAAAGATAATGAAAATATTTTTTATTATTCCAAAAAACTTATAAAACAAATACGTAACGAATCAGGAAACACAAACTTTTCATTGGCATTACTTAATACTAAGCGAAACAATGATTTGATAAAAAAATAAAATCTAACAATAAGGTTGGCATTTACCTTCTGTTATTATCCTCTTCATCCATATATTAAAATCTTTATTGCATAATTCAAAGAATAAGCTACAACAAAACAACGGTGCACCTTTCGGGGTACACCGTTGTTTGCATAAAGTTTATTCAAGTCATTTTGCCTGTAAGCTCATCAATCTTGTGGAGATATTTATTTACTGTTGCGCCAAAGGTTACGTTCCAGTCTGTTTTTAAAAGATCAATTATTCTGTGGTAGGTTGAAATGGATTTTTGATATTCACCTTTGATTTCGTAAATATGTGCAATTGCTTCAAGTGAATCTGTAAATCGGGGTACTTCTTGGAGTTCAAATGACTTTTCGTAGCAGGAAATTGCATCATCATATTTACAATCATCAGCGTTAAAGTCTGCAACTATTGCCCAGGTATACCAACTATCAGGAAACTGTTTAACCATATCATTGAGTAGGTTTTCAGCTTCTTTTACTTTACCTTCTCTGCGAAGAATCATTGCATCAAATACAAAGAGCAGTTCCGGCTTTTCAAGTGTTCTGATTTTTTCAATTGCTTTTTTGGCTTCATCAGTTCTTCCATCTGCAACAAGGGCAGGTAACAGATAGCGATATGCTCTCATATCATCGGGATGTGTTTTCAAGTGCTCATAGTAGAAAGCAATAAGCTCATGACGGTTACGGTAGTTCCAATCTGTATGTGGTGAGCCATATGCATCACGCAAAATATTATTCATACTCTTGCTTGTATCACCAAGATGCAAAGCTCTCTTTGCATATTCAACAGCTTGACCATTCGAGGATTTTGCACGATGTGCATAAAGCCAAGCGAGTAGCTTGAGTGCATTGATGTTTTCGTTTTCTTTGGCAATTTGCTTTTCAAGAAAACACTTTGCATTCTCAAATTCCATATCTGTGAGTGATGATTTTTCGTTGATCATATTTTCAATTCTCTCGTATTGTGATTCCTCTGTGAACTCAAAAAGCTCATCAATACTCACACCGAAGAAAACTGATATTTGCGGAAGCAAAGAAATATCGGGCATAGTTGTTTCATTCTCCCAACGGGAAACTGCTTGGTATGTTACGCCTAATGCAGTTGCCAAAGCTTCCTGTGTTACACCTTTGTTCAATCTCAATTGTTTTATTTTTTTACCAAGTTCCATATATTATCACCTTGTATTTTATTTCGGTACCGATGCCTATATTATATGGGATGGAAATAGATTAAGCAATAAACAAACGGATGATAATAACTAAACAAGGTTGAGAATAGTGAATATTGAACTCAGAATATCTATCCTGATAACAGACTTAACACCTTAATTACAGATTGGGATGCATCAGAAGAAGACTTGTGTCAATTCGATGACCTTGGAATTGAAGTTGTTATAGTTGATAAGGAATAAATATATTGATATATATAGCAATTAAAATAAATAATCACAAAGGGCGGGGTGTTGTCCCTGCCCTTTGCTGTTAAATTTGATTTATATTATTTCATTCTAGGCTTGAAATTCTTCCCGTCAAAGCTGGGGTTAAATGCATAGAAATTCTTACTGTTAAGTCTGTCGGTAGCAAGTCTGAGGCCTTCGCCGAATCTCTGATAATGCACAACCTCTCGTGCACGAAGGAATTTTATAGGCTCGCGAACGTCGGGGTCGTCTACAAGACGAAGGATGTTATCGTAGGTTGTACGAGCCTTTTGCTCGGCGGCAAGGTCTTCGTGAAGGTCGGTAATTACATCACCTTTAGACTGGAACTGAGCAGCAGTATAGGGATAACCGCTTGCGGCAACAGGGTAAATGCCTGTTGTATGGTCAACAAAGTAGGTGTCAAAGCCGCTTTTCTCGATCTCTTCAAGGCTAAGGTTTCTTGTAAGCTGATACACAATAGCACCAATCATTTCAAGATGCCCGAGCTCTTCTGTACCTATATCAGTGAGAAGTCCTTTAAGCTCTGAATAGGGCATTGCGAAGCGTTGGGAAAGATAGCGGAGTGATGCACCTAACTCGCCGTCGGGACCGCCGTACTGGGTGATGATAATCTGTGCGAGCTTAGGGTTAGGGTTTTTGATGTTTACCGGATATTGCAATTTCTTTTCGTAACTGAACATATCTTAATCACAGCTCCTTTCGTTTTCCCATGGCCAAGGGCTCTTAAGCCAATCAGCTTCGTTTGAAGCGGACACCATAAGAGGGCCGTATTTATGCTCGTATTCTCTTTTAAAGCTATTTGCTTCATCGGTATATTTTCTAAACATTTCATTTGCCTGCGTATCGCACGGATGGGTATCAAGATACAAGTGCAATTCCCAAGCAGCGAATTGTGCAGTTGAAACTTTTCTGAGCAAGCGCTGTTGTTCATTCATTGCATTTGCTCCTTCCCATAAAAGGTTTATTTAAAACCTTGAAAAGTGTACCTTCTGTAAGTGCGACTTCAGGAGTGTATAAGGTTTTATCAAGCTGAAAGGGTACGTAAGCCATAGTTACCTGTGGGTCGTCGGGGAGTGCTGTTGTCACGCAATGCTTGTGACAGTCACATTCCATATCGGACTGACGTGAAAGTGCTTTAGCCTGACGTGAAACAATTTCAGCCATATCAAATTGAATTGTATTTTGCATTTTAAATCTCCCTTTGAAAGATTTTGGTAGGTTAACCCCACCTTGTACATCATACGGACAAAGTTCAAAAACGTTACAAATATTGAGAATAAAATGCAAAACTACGTTTGCTTTTTTGTTGAAGAAGTTTCTTTTTTGTGATAATATAAATTCATTAGGTTATCATTTGTAAAACGTAGCTTGAATTGCAAGTTTATTGTTTAGTTGAAGGGAGGATATGTATGAGTAATAAATACGAAATATTAAAGAGATATTTCGGTCACAGCTCTTTTCGTAACGGTCAGGAAGAAATTGTTGACAGCCTTTTTGTCGGTCGTGACGTTTTAGCTGTTATGCCTACGGGTGCAGGGAAATCCATTTGTTATCAAGTACCTGCGTTAATGCTTTCAGGTATTACTCTTGTTATATCGCCTTTAATTTCGCTAATGAAAGACCAGGTTGCTGCATTGAAGCAAATGGGAATTCCTGCAGCGTATATTAATTCATCTCTTGAGCCGTATCAGGTTACAAAGGCTTTAGAATATGCCCGCAACGGCAGATATAAAATAATTTACGTTGCTCCTGAGCGTTTGCAGACTTGGGAATTTAAAAGGTTTTGTTATAATTCTGAAATTTCTTTAGTTGCTATTGATGAAGCTCATTGTGTTTCTCAATGGGGTCCCGATTTCAGACCAAGCTATTTAAAAATTGCGGAGTTTATTGAGGCGTTTGACACCCGTCCTGTTGTAGGTGCATTTACTGCAACTGCTACAGCAGAGGTGAAAAAAGATATATTAGAGCTGCTTCAATTAAATGAGCCGGTTGAAATTACAACAGGCTTTGACAGACCTAATTTGTATTTCTCTGTTGTAGAGCCTGCGGATAAAGACGTAATGCTTTTATCGCTTCTTGATGAGCGAAAGGATAGGTCGGGCATCGTTTATTGTTCAACCCGAAGAGCCGTTGAAGAGGTTTGCTCTTTGATAAACAGCAATGGCTTTTCAGTTACCCGCTATCACGCAGGGTTAGATGATTTTGAAAGAAGACAAAATCAGGATGACTTTGTTTATGACCGTAAGCAGATAATGGTTGCAACGAATGCTTTCGGCATGGGTATTGATAAATCAGACGTTTCATTTGTGATTCATTACAATATGCCGAGTGACATCGAAAGCTATTATCAGGAAGCGGGTAGAGCAGGGCGTGACGGAAGCGATGCAGATTGCATATTGCTGTACGGACCTAAAGATATAAGAACAATAAAATATTTTATTGAAAATCCGAGTGAAAACGAAGAACTTACCGAAACAGAAAAAGAGGAGCTTAAAGAGCGTCAATACGAGCGTTTGAGATATATGACTCAATATTGCACCACAAGGGATTGCCTTCGCAGCTTTATACTTAAATATTTCGGTGATGAATGTAGCAGCTATTGCGGTAAATGTGCAAATTGCCTTACCAATTTTGAATCTGTTGACGTAACTGTTGATGCTCAAAAAATAATGTCTTGCGTAATAAAAACGGGTCAAAGATACGGCAAAAGAATGATAGCTGACGTGCTTCGAGGAAAATATACAAAGAGGATTTCCGAGGAGGGTCTTGAAGCTCAATCTACATACGGAGCTATGGCGGATTATACTAAACAAGAGGTTTACGATATTATCGACGGTTTAGTAAGGCAGGGGTATAT
Source organism: Clostridia bacterium (assembly GCA_017937865.1). Taxonomy (GTDB): domain Bacteria; phylum Bacillota; class Clostridia; order Oscillospirales; family Acutalibacteraceae; genus DTU089. Next base: position 5,147 of record JAGBCU010000028.1, read on the forward strand.
GGAAAGCACCCTTGACCAATATTCAATACTTAAGGTTTTACCAAAAAGCTATAGCGTTCTTCACGGTGAAGAAGCTGTTTTTGTGAAGATGGCAAAAGAGCAAAAACGAAGCCATACTAACAAAAATCTTCCTGATGTTGACAGTAAGCTTTTGTCAGCATTAAAGCTTTTGAGAAAGAGCTTTGCTCAAAAAGCAAGCGTACCCGCATTCGTTGTTTTCAGCGATGCAACGCTTATGGATATGAGCCGAAGAAAGCCTACAACAAAAGACGAATTTTTAGAAGTGTCAGGTGTAGGTGAAGTAAAATACAAACGCTACGGCGAAGCGTTTATAGAAGTTATAAAGAAATTTAAGTAAAGATAAAATTATGAAAAAGGTAATTATAATCGGTTGCCCCGGTTCTGGTAAAACGACTTTTGCAGAAAAACTGAATAAATGCACGGGCTTGCCCTTATATTACCTTGATGCAATTTGGCATAAGCCCGATAAAACTCATATTCCAAGAGAAGAATTCGATGATAGAATAAAAGAAGTTTTCTTGACAGATAAATGGATAATCGACGGGAATTATAGCCGAACAATTGAAATGCGACTAAAAGAATGTGATACCGTTTTCCTTTTCGATTTACCTACAGAGGTCTGCTTACAAGGTGCAACCGAAAGAATCGGCAAGGGTCGCTACGATTTGCCGTGGCTTGAAACAGAATTAGACCCTGAATTTGAGAACTTTATAAAAGAATTTTCAAAAACAACACTGCCGAAAATATATGACTTAATTGAAAAATATAAGGCAGATAAAGATATTGTAATCTTTAAAGCAAGAGAAGAAGCGGATGACTATTTAAAAAGGATGAAGTAATGAAAATTATTAACACTTGTGAGGAGATTAAGGCAACGTTTGTTGATGGATTTAATATTGACCTTTGGCGTAAATATGCCAAAGAAATATCAAATGAATTGCCGTCAAAATGTGAAAACGATGCTAAAGGCTATGATTTTGAAAAAGAGGTTTTGCCTGTTCTCAACCTCGCTTTAAATAACGAAAAAATAGATTTCGTAAATAAGAATTTTCAGTCGGTTATCAAAACCTTAAACAGTAATTTGGATAAGCTTTTTGACAAAGAGCCTGATATTAACATAGTATTGTATCTCGGACTTTGTAACGGTGCCGGATGGGCAACTACCCTTGACGGTAAAAATACCGTTTTATTGGGAATAGAAAAAATTATTGAGCTCGGTTGGGGCGACGAAACAAATATGCGTGCCTTGATTCTGCACGAAATCGGTCATTTATGGCACAAACTGAACGGCAATCTGCATATCCCCGAATATACAAAACGCAGAAAGGGTATCGCACAGCTTTACTGCGAGGGTGTTGCTATGGTTTGCGAGCATATTCTGTGCGGTGATGATGAATTTTATCATCAGGATAAAAACGGTTGGCTTGATTGGTGCTATAAAAATGAGAATCAAATAAAAAGAGAATATCTCCGTCGTCTTGATAACAAAGAAAGTGTGCAAGACTTTTTCGGTGATTGGTGCTCGTATAACGGGCGTTCTGACGTTGGTTATTTTCTCGGTTGCAGATTCGTGCGTTTCCTTATGAAAGCTAATTCATTAAAAGAAATTGCGAATATGAAATATAGAGTGCTTAATAAAGCTTTTAAAGAATTTTCAAACACCGTTATTGAGCCGCTTAAGCTTGAAGAATATTCTAAATGCTCAAATATCTGGAATATGAAAGCTCAACCCCTTACTGAAAAATGGCGAGAGGAAATCGCAACGGGTAACCGTCTTGTTTTTATTTATAAAATAAACGGTGAGTTTGTAGGTGAGGGGGCGTTGGTTATAGATACGGGGGACCCCGATTACACCGTGCCCGACAAAAGAGTTTACGTTTCAAGAATGATTGTTAAAAAGGAATACCGAAACCGTGGTATCGGTAGCGAAATTCTTGAGTTTCTAAAAAGAAAAGCAAAAGAAATGGGCTTTTCAGAAATGACAATAGGCGTTGACAAGGATAACGAAAACGCTTTGCATCTTTACAGAAAATACGGCTTTACTGAAGTGCTTTTTGACGGTGAAGATGAAGACGGCGAGTATTTTAAATTAATGAAGAAAATATGAGGCGTATATTATGAATTCGGTTGTTGAATATAAAAACGGAAGACCATATATTTCTATAGACGGAAATTTGCATTATCCTCTTGCATATACTACTTACTTTGAAGAATGCGGTGAGTTTTCGGATTTTATAAAATCGGACTATAAAATGTTTTTTGTTAACGTTTCTTTTACCGATTTACCTATAAATAACGTTAGTGCTTTTTCGCCATTCAAAACGGGCGTTTTTGAAAAAAGTGAGCCTGATTACAAAGAATTTGACGGAGTTGTTGGTGGGATTTTAGCCGAATGCCCCGATGCATTGATTTTTCCGAGAATTAATATTGCAATGCCTCGTAAATGGATTGCTGATAATACTGACGAATGTGTTTTAACCTCTTCGGGAATGCGAGAGGCTCTTTGGTCAAAGAGGTTTCTTGATGACGGTGCAAAGCTTTTGGAAAAGCTCGTTTCTCATATTCGTTCCTCTGATTACAGTAATAGAATTGCGGGATATCAGGTTTGCGGCGGCACAACTCAAGAATGGATGCATCACGATATGGCAGGCTCTTTTTCGGAAAAAGGGTTCCAACAATTCTGTAAATGGATGAAAGAAAAATACGGAAAAACTCACGTTCCCGTAATCACAAAGGATGATTTGTTCAAGCCGGGCTTTAATGAAACTGTCAGCCGGTATGGTGAATTTTGTTGTGAAGCTGCCGCAGCTGCCGTTGAGCATTTTTGCAAGACGTTAAAAAGCCTTATAAACAATGAGCAGATTGTTGGTGCTTTCTACGGCTACAACGCCTTTGTAAACGATACTCTTCTAGGGCTTTTTGGGTTAAGACATATTATTGATTCGCCGTATATTGATTTCTTTTCATCGCCCTGTTGCTATGATTGCAACAGAAATTTGGGCGTTGATTGGGGAGATATGATAGCGGAAAAATCCCTTAAGCTTCATAATAAGCTTTATTTCGTCGAATGTGATATAAGAACGTCACTTACAAAAAGAATGCAAGAATCCCGTCCGGGTTGGTATACGGGTGATTATTTTAAGCTTGTAGACGATGAAGGCAATAAAACCGTTTGGAGCGGACCGGATACACTTGAGCTTTCCGTAAGTGCTATAAGAAAAGCCTTTGCCCATCAGCTTACAAAGTCATCGGGCATCTGGTGGTTTGATATGTGGGGTGGTTGGTACCACAACGAAAAAATAATGCTTGAATTAAGCGAAATGAGAAATATTGCTGAAAACTCAAAAGCCAATGCAGATGCTTATCCGTCTGCCGATACAGTTGTTTTTATAGATGAAAAAGCGTATTTTAATAACCCGAGGTGTAGCGATTGTTGTAACAGTGTAAATAACATCAGGGTTGCAATGGGCAATACGGGTATACCTTTTGATTTGTGTATGACAGAGGATGCGAAAAAGGTTATTGGAAAATATAAGGCTGCAATTTTCACAACCCCCTTACCCTCTGATAGCGGTAAAGAAGCTATGAGGCTTTGCGAAAAAATGAATATACCGTATTTCTTCCCCGAGGGTGAAAAAATCTTTATTTCTACCGATGAATTACGTGAATTTCTTGTTTCAAAGGGAGTTCATTGTTACAACTCTAAAAACAACGTGATTTATTGTGGCAATGGTTTTATAGGGATTCATACGTCAGCCGCGGGTGAGGTTGAGATTAAATTACCTGAAAAATATAAGGTTAAAGCACTTTTGGGTACAAGCATTGAGGAGCAAAGCACCGACGTAATTTCTCTATATATGAAAAAACACGGTACGGCATTGTTTGAGTTGTTATAATTAAATATAAACTACGGGGGATATGATAAAATGACGTTTGAAGAAAGAAAAGAACAAGTGAAATCGTATTTGGGAAAAAGGGTTGTTATAGGCATCGACAGACCTATAGGCTATATTCATAAAAAGGAAAACTATTCCCTTACATATCCTATTAACTACGGCTATATTCCCGATGTTTTAGGCGGTGACGGTGAAGAGCTTGACGTTTATCTTTTAGGGGTTAATGAGCCTGTTGAAGAATATGAATGTGAGATTATTGCTATTGCTCACCGCCATAATGATATTGAAGATAAGCTTGTCGGTGCACCTATCGGTATGAGCTTTACAAAGAATGAAATAGAAAATGCTATTCACTTTCAAGAGCAATATTACGATACAGAGATAGAAGCTCTCTGATAATTACGACTTGATTTAAAGCTTTAAAAACTTATAATGATTTACAAAGCCGGTGATATAATGAATACATATTTTAACGAGATAACTTCGAAGCCTGTAAATACAGATGATAGCGGAGTGCTTTACAAAATTCCCTCAGGTGCAATGTGCGGTAACGGCGATTTAGGCATTGTTTTTGACAACGGTGAAAAAGACCTTGTTATTCATATTTCAAAATGTGACTTTTGGAAATTTTTAAACGGCACTCACGGCGACGGCGGTATTAAAGCTGTAGGCGATTTGAGAATTAAAAATATTGATTTGGAAAGCTATAATATAAAGCAGTATTTTAATAAAGGTCTTCTTGAATGTAAATTCGGAAACGTTGAAATGGAGCTTTTCGTTGCCCCCGAAAACCTGATTTGCTTTGAGATTAAAGCTCACGAAAACGATATTCACGAAATTGAAATAACTCTTCCCGATACTTGCGAGTCTTCTAATACCCAAGAAGAGATTAACGGTGTTAAGTGTTATAGCCGTAAATTCAGCGGTGAAAATATCAATATTGAATCTTCAGTTGCGGTTTGTTTAAAAGAGCTTAACTCAAATACTGTTGACGGCGTTACCGCTACTCGCTATTGTGTTTCGGTTATTACAAATTTTGATGCTGACGATTATGTTTCTAAAGGCTTGGAAACTGTTTTTTCCTGCGATTATGATGCCGAAAAAACTAAAACACAAGAAAAGTGGGAAAGCTTCTTTTCAGCCTCTAAAGTAACTCTTGAAGATAAAGAGATTGAAAAATTCTACAATTCAAGCCTTTTTCATCTTGCAGGCTGTATGGGTAATAAAGAGTTTCCGCCCGGATTATTCGGTAACTTTATAACTGATGATTTCTTCCCTTGGGCAGGGGACTATCATATGAATTACAACTATGAAGCCCCGTATTATTGCATTTTCTCGTCTAATCACCCCGAGCTTTTCGACGGATATATGGCACCCGTTAACGAAATGAAAGCCGAGGCAAAAAGAATGGCAGGTCTTTTCGGTTGCAGGGGCTATGCTTTCCCCGTAAGCTTCGGACCTAAAGCTCTTGACGTTTACAGTCAGGCGGATTGTAAGGAGCACGGTATACTTTTTCTCGGTCAAAAAAGTCATGCCGCTTATGCTTGTGTAATTCCTATAATGCATTGGTTTTCAACCTACGATAAAGAATATGCCCTTGAAAATTACTACGATTTCGTTTTAAATACAGCAGCCTTTTGGGAGGATTACCTTGTAAAAGAAAAAGGCAAATACGTTATAAAAGGGGATGCTGCTCACGAAATTCCCTATTATCGTGGTAAGGATTTCAAATATATAACTCATTTCGGTCAGGTGAATACCGTAAATGCTATAAACTCCCTGGGTCTTGTAAAGCTATTGTTTAATGCAGTTTACGATATGTCCAGAGAGCTTGGGCTTAACTCTGAGAAATATTCTTTGTGGGAAGATATTATCGAGAATTTAAGCGATTTTCCCACCTTTATTAAAAAGGGGAAGAAATGCTTCAGATATGCGAAATTCGGTATTCGTTGGAGAAACGAAAACACCGTTGGTCTTCAGCATATTTATCCCGCATCTCAAATCGGTCTTTCGTCTGATGAAAAGCTTCTTAAAATCGCAAAAAACACTTATTTTATTAACGATAGAAGATTGGATGATAACGGCTCTAACTCTTATCTTCCGGCAGGTGCGAGAATTGGCGTTGACCCCGATTTTCTTATAGAGGGTATTCATCAGAATATAAAAGAATTCGGGCTTCCAAACAGGCTTTTCCGTCATCACGGCGGAGGTATTGAGCATCTTACAACAATTCCCGCAACAATAAACGAGATGCTTATGCAAAGCCATCAAGGCGTTATAAGGCTTTTCCCTTGTTGGAATAAAGCTTCAGATGCATCCTTCGAAAATCTTCGTGCCGACGGGGCATTCCTTGTTTCTGCAGATCTTAAGGGCGGAAAGGTTACCTCTCTTAAAATTAAGAGCCTTATGGGTAGAAAATGCACCGTGAAATGCGACGGAATTAATGCTTTAATAAATAAAGCGGATAATAAAGAAATTCCCTATGAAAGAAACGGAAATACAGTTTCTTTTGAAACCCAAAAGGATGCGGAGTATATTTTAATATAAATAAAAAATCAGTTTCGTTTAATTTTACGAAACTGATTTTTTTACTTTTATTTAGCTTTTAATATCGGCATTTCCGTCATACGAAGTTTTGAACAACCGTAGGGGATAAGCTCGATTTTTTGCACCTCTGAAATCGGTTTTGTTGATTTAGGAGTTTTTCTTGCAATCGATTTGTAGGGAAATTTAAGTCCCCAGTCAATTTGTTGCATATTTGCTTTTATAGCTACGGGCGGATTCTTTTGAGAGAACGGTATATCACCAATTCCATTGAAGTCAATTTCAAAGCTACTGTCAGAAAAACCGTAATTCCAAGATGATTTAGGAATAAACTGATAATCGCAATAAGGAAACTTTCTTTCAACACCTTTTTTTATGTATTCTCTCATTACTTTTTCGTATTCAATAGGAACAGAGAAAAGAAGTGAGCCCATTTGTAATACGTAAAGGTTATTAGGTCTGTTTTTGAGGTAAGGTGTTGCTTCAAATTCAATTATGATTTCAGTTTCACCTGGATTTATATTGAATTCAAGGTTTTTAGCCTCTTTGTTTTCACCGTTAACCTTAAGATTTTTTGCAAAAGAGGGAATGCGGATTTCAAAATCAAAGTTTTTATCTGCATCAATAAAATAATGCATTTTGTTTTCAAAGGGATAGTTTGTTTCAAGCTTAATCGTAATACCTTTATCCTTTAAAACAGAGGGGAGCATAACCGCGTTGATTATGGTGTTATCCTTATGCATAAACGGTGTAAGTGCGAACTTTGGCCAGCCTTGGTTGAAGTTTGCAGTACAGCAACCAAAGTTTGGCTCAAGACCGAAGGTGTGTGCATAAGGGCCGTTTGTACTCCAGGGTGCCATAATCATTGTTTTTTGACAAGCTATCTGATTAACCTGCTGAACGTATTGATGGGTCCACATATCCTCGCTAAGCGTTGCAGGAAGAGCATTAAATGCGAGCATTTCAAGACGCTCTGCCCATTTGCTGTCGCCCGTATGAGCAAAGATTTCTTCGTAAGAATACATTTGCTCAACTACAGCGCAACACTCCGTGCCTTTTGTTGGGTCAAGACCTGAAAGCACCTCGTCACCCGTAAATCCCTCAAAAGCGGTGCCGTTGTATTTATCAAGAAGCTTACGAAGCTTTTCTGCATTATCGGTATATTCTTCACCCAACAATTCGTGAGAAACTGCTTCGCTTTTAAGCATCATAGCAATATTTACTATATGAGTTTTTCTTAACCACATATGGCTCGGCTTTTTCCATGAGTCAATTGCGGTGTTATAGTCGAAGCTTTGTTCTCTAATAATCTTTGCAAGCTCTTTTATCCACTCTTCGCCGTACTTTTCGTATAAAAAATTGAGTGAAATAAAGGTTTCAAACCATCTGTATTTGCCCCATTTGAACAATTGGATTTCTCCGTTTTTCAGAAGCTCGTAATAGTTCTTCAGTACCTTGTATATAACCTCGGGGATTCTTTCGTCACCCGAGCAATCGTAATAAACCTTGAGAGTTTTACATATAAGCTGAATTGCCCACGTGTCGTATTTTGCTCTTTCCTCTTTTTTGCAAGGGCAAATCCAACCGTCATCCTCTTGTGCAGAAATAATTGCATTAATATATTTTTTAACCGTTTCAATCATTTCTTCGTTTTCAAGAAGATATGCAAGGGGAATAAAGCCGTCAAGCCAATATGGTACTCTTTCCCAACCCTCATGGTCACCGCCTATCCAGGCACTGTCACGGATATCGGGCCATATTTTATGAAGATTACCGCTTAAGCCCTCGGCTTGAATTTCAAGCTGACGGCGAAGCCAGCCTGAAGGTTTGAGTTCTTTTGATGTATAAAAATCCCATTTTTTCATAATGTTCCACCTCAAGCGTTTACGGTTTCCTGTGTTTCTTGATTATCTGCATCAACGCCTTTTTTAACAAGGAAATATAATGGGATAAGCGCTAATACACAAACAATACCTGCCCAAAGGAACATATTCTTTGCAGGTACTATAACCTCGGCGTTTGCTTCGTTTATGATAGTTCTTGCAGCATATTGGCAAGCTGCGTCACCAATAAACGGACCTATTACCATAGGAAGAAGTACTGCAAATATCATTCTTACACCTTGGAAAAGACCTGATTTACCATCGGGGATAAAGTCCTTGATCGTTGCACCGAATAATATATTAACAAGAGCGTTACCAAGTACAACAGGTACTATGCTTACAAGGATAACGTAAATGCTTGTGCTTGTTGAAAGTAATAAAAAGCCTATTGTTAATACAATAACGCCTATTACAAGGCAAAGCCCTCTTTTTTTCGTTGAAAGCTTGAGAAGAGTAACAATGCAAGCAAGAAGCACAGCCACAACAACAACTGCGGTTATTATAACGGGCGCTTTCAAGATGTTCTCAACACCGCCGTTATCGGGGAGCACAACGTATTGAACGTATGTAAGAAGATAGGGGTAGAAAACCTGGAAAGCAATAATTGCAAAGCAGAAGGCTACAAGAGAAAGGTAAAGCCTTGAATTCTCTTTTATAACTGATGGCTTGAAGCCGTAAATAAGGTCTGCCCAATAATTTGATGAGTTTTTTATTTGAGCAGTACGAGGTGGGTCTTTGATAAGGAAAAGACCTGCAACACCGCATAAGGTTACTACGATACCTAATCCTATAAAGAAAATCTTATAAGAAATCGTACCCGCTTGAGCGAAGCTGCCTACACCGGTTACAGCAAATGAAGATACAGTACCAACAACGGATAAAACAGTTTCAACAACGGGCCTTTGTCTTGGTACGGTAACGTCTGTTACCCAAGCCTGAAAGGCGGCGTCATTACTCGTAGAGCCCATAAAGGTCATTACGATATCCATAAGAATAATAAACCAAACCGTGCAACCGAGAATTTTTGCTTCATCGGTAAGGTTAAGGAGACCTGCTACGTTTTCTTTCGTAATAAAACCGAACATAGCAGTAACAATACCCCAAAGGATATAGCCAACAGAAATAAACATCTTACGGTTTTTTAATCTGTCGCTGAGAGCACCCATAATAAAGGTTGTAACAACCGCCGCAATAGCAGAAAGGGCAACCATACGGGCAACCGCAGTAGTTGCCTCCATAGAGCCTATTATAGCTGCTTGTGAAACGTCGGCGTATATTTCGTTAGTGATAAATGTGTTGAAATACATATTCTCTGTATTCCAAGCAATACCACCCATAAAGCAAAACAGAGTGATTATTATCCAATTCTTTTTGCTGAGTTTTTCTTTAATCATAGCTTCTTGATTCCTTGCTTAAATATTCTTAATCTACAACCGCCTGATATGTTACGTCCTCAAATTGCATTGTAACCTCTTCGCGAGTGAAGCCCTCAAGGTCGTATCTGTCAGAATAGAAGTTATATTTATCAATTTGGAATGTTGTATCGGGCTTGCAGGTAATCATTGTACAGCCTCTTTGAGAGCCCTGCTTGTCGATGCCTGAATATGCGAAGTAGTCGATACTGTAGCCGTAGCTGAATTGAATTCCCTTGTATTCAAAGGTGGTGTTGTTTATGTGGTCGTGACCGTTAAACATCGCTTTAGTTGAGCCAAGCTCCAGCATTGTTTCGAAAAGGTCGTCTTCACCTAAACCGCAGTAAACCTTTCTTCCGCCTTCGCCGATTATACCCTCAATATATTTGAAATTGTCTGTGTCTTTAAAGCCGTTTTCTTGGAATTCAGTCCAGGCATCGTTCATTTCTACTAAAGGAATGTGGAAAAATGCGAGGGATTTCACTGTGCCGTAATCCTTATGTAAACCGCCGTTTACGTCACCTTGAATAGCTTTGATAGTCTTATTGTTTTCGCTATTCATTCTCTTAATCTCATTTTTATACCATTCAACCTGATTAGGATGAATGTTGTCGTATGTACCCTTGATGCTTTCGATAAGATTATTTTTAACGTAAGCCTGAGAGTCAATTAAAACTATTGCTTGAGTAATGAGCCCGTCAGAGTTTTTTACCTCAATAACGTGGTTGCCGTAGCCATCAACGTCTTCGGGACCTGCCTGGAATAAGCAATGCTTGAATTCTTCATCAGAATAAATCTCTGCAACTGCTTCTCTGTCAAAATATGAATAACATTCAGCATCGTGGTTACCGAATGTAACAGTCCAATAAACACCAAGGCTTTCCATAAGATTTCCGAAAGCCTTCGCACCGGAGTAATTGTTAAAAGTACCTGCCGTATAAGGAACGGGGAAAGCAATGTCACCTGTTGCAATAACAAGGTCAGGCTTTTCCTTTGTTATCATTGTCGCAACTGCATTAAGTGCTTTTTCGTCAACCTCTTTCGAGAGAAAACCTCCGCCGATATGAATATCGGTAAGGTGCATTATCTTAAAATCCTCATCAGTTGTGAAATACCAATATCCGTTTTCATCCTTTTGAGGCGTAAGCTGGTTTTTTATTTCAAGTCCGCTGTAAGCTTCGCCTTTTTTCAAAAGATTTTGAAGAGATATAAGATTGAGACCTGTAATTACAATTGCGAGAATTATAACAACAGAAGCGACAATAAGTAATCTCTTTTTGGCTTTTTTACTTTTTCCGTTTGTCATGATAGAAGAACTCCTTTCATATTGGAAAGTTTATTTAATTATAGCATTTATACAAAATAAAAAGCAACAGTTTTTACACTGTTGCTTTAAAAGTGTTTTATAACTATCACAATTGATTATCGGTGGAAATTGATTCAGTTTTTTCATAAGGGTCTGCAAGCCAGTTTACATGCCATATATAGCAAAGCACAGGTAAGAAGCTTATGATACTACTGAATATATATGGCGAAAGTATTTCAAACATACTTATTGTTCCTTCGGGGTACGAACTGACTGTTTCTAAGGCTCTTTCATAATTGCTCTGAAGTGTTTGTATAACAGAATGGAGAATAAGACAAAACTGAAAAAGAGGAATAACAAATCGGGATTTAACAACCTTTTCTCTTAATGGTGTTCCCTGTTTATTTATTGCAACGTAAGTATATGCAATTAACAACAGATAGAAAAGTATATCAAAAATGACAAAGGGGGTAACGTTGAGAAATAATCCGATAATGTTGTATATCAGAAGTGTGGCTGTAGCAACTATAAGAGTATTATTGTATTTCTTCGTAAAAAGAGCTATACACATAAACATATTAGCGGCAGCCATAATAAGCACTCTCAGAATACCTATAAAAGGTAAATCTACTTTGGTATCCAATATACCTGAGTGGTTGAAAATAAAGATGTTTAGAAGCGTTATAAGGTATGAAAATGAAGCTATAAGAAAAATGATTGCAGGACCTTTTGGTTTTCTTATTGTTCGTTCGTTCATAATAGTTCTCCTTTCGGCTTTATTTGTTATCCGATTTTTTCACAGGTGATAATTGTATTATCTGCATAAGAGATTTTTACGGTGTCACCCGAATTCAACAGAAGCATATTTTCGTTGGCGCTTGCTTTTGCTTTGAATATCTCTTTGTTAACGTCAATTAAATAGATGTATGTATTTCCGTCAATATCAATATACTTAATTGATTCAATAGTCAGTGTTTTTTCTTTTTTAGTTTCTTGTTTTATGTCAGAAGTTTCTATACCTAATGCTTTTTTGTATTTTTCTATACATTCACTCTGTGTTGCGGCAGTTGTTACAATGTTATACTGTTCAACGTTTACCGTAGCGTAAAGCTTAACCAATCCGCCTGAATCTTTTAAGACCATAATATACGTGGGGTGACCGTCAATATTTATGAGTGAGGGGAATGAAGCCTGATACCCTTTTTCCTGGACTTCACCTTCTGCTGCAGCCATAGCTGATTTTTCATCTGCTCCGGCAATTGAATAGTAACGGCTTTCACCCGTTCTTTCGTTTGCTAAAAGGAAACCGATGTTTGAACTGTCACCGTTTACTGACGTAACTCCTGTATAAATCCAAATATCACCGTCTTTTGCAATATAGCCGTAGTCGGAAATAGGTCTTTGGTCATCGTTGTCTTCTTCACTTGAATAGTAGGTTGTAACTTGTTTACAGTCTTTTTTTGCAAATATACTGTTCATATAACCATTCTGAAGCGTTCCGTACCAGTTGTACTGTTCACATATAAGGTCACCGTAAAAAACAACGTCTATCCATCTGGGGATTTCCGAAACGTTATATTTTTCTGTTTCACCGCTTACAGGGTCGAGAACAACGCAACCGGTTACAGTTTTACCACCGAATAATCCGATTGTTCTTTCAATGACGGAAGCTACGTAATAAGGTTTGCCGTTTTCATCAATTTCAAAATGAAGATTCTCTAACATAAGTGTTGGATATTTTATCCAAAGGTATCTGTACGCATCTTCGTGAAAAAATGCCGAGGGCACGTATTTCATACCGTCACAAGTTTCAAAGGATGCAGACATTGTAACAGGGTTAACCGTTACGTAGCCTTTGATACCGTTGCTTTTGTTATTAATCCATTTGAAAAATCCGGCATAATCTAAAGCAGAAACCTTTATCGGCTTCCCGTTATAATCTATCTGGGTGTAATTATCAGAAACGTTAAATTGGCTTACAACGTCTGAAAGTGAGCCTATTTCACGGTCGCCGAGCATCTGTGCTGAAGCGGTGTCCATTAATGCTATTGAATCTGTGCCAACGGATTCGGCTAAATCTGCAGTAAAATCTGAATCATTAACTTTTAATATATCAGCATACGCAGTTGCATTGAATACGGTGCAGCTTACAATACTTATGAAAACAGTGAGTCCGATTAAGATGATAGGCAGTATGCAGTATTCAAAACTGAATTTGAATTTTGAAGGTTTTTTGTTATTACCTTTTGCACTTGTCCGCTTTTTTACAGCTAATAGTCCCTTTGAAAGTCCCACGACCACCGTGAAAATTAAAACTGTAAAGTCAATAATGAACCATAAGCCTATGTTGTGAGCATTTATTGCCGGTGTAAAAATGTATAAACATAATCCTGCAAATACTAATGCGGTAACAACACCGATTATGTAGGGGAGAATTTTACTTTTTTTCATAACTAATCACCTTGAATATAACTTTTTGTTTTATATCATTTTATCTTGTTTTAATATTATTGGCAATAGTGGGGTTACAATGTGCATTTCTTTAATAGTCCAACAGCTCCGATAATAAGTGCTAAGGGGAGCAAGAGAAAGGCACCGCCGGCAAACAATAAACAAACTATAAGAGCGGGGATAGCAATTGTAAATAAAACGATTGCTATGAATTTTGTGATTCCCCAGGTGATTTTAAACGTAAGCTTTAATGCCTTGAAGAAAAGCCATACAAATAAAACCGTAACGGCTATTTCAAAAATAATTTCTATCATAAAATATCACTCCTTGTGTAAAATTGTTAAGCAACATTTTCCTGAGTTTCTTTCCAGGAAGAATAGCTTTCTAAATCATTTTTTATTGTGTTGAGAACTGCCTTGAGAATTGCTACGTCATCTAATATACCGAAAAAAGGTATGGCATCGTGCAAAAGGTCAAATGGGGTTACCGCATAGATAATTGCCATCACAACAATAACCAATGAGGAATACGGTGTGTTTTTATATGTTCCGTTAATAGTATCGCTGAGCATATCGCAAAGCTTCGGAATATCTAAAACCCATTTTTTAAGAAAAGAGATGTTCCCTAGCTTTTTGCAGAAAGCGAGGGCATTAGTTATTAATTCAACAACTCTTTCTTTGTTGTTTATAACTGTTTTAGCTTTATTCTGCATAAATGTAACCAATAATCGAAGGGAAAGCTTTTTAGGCTTTATAAATTCCTCTTCGTTTGTGTATCGGGTTCCTTCTGCATCGGTAATATCGCGAAATTCAACCTCTATAACGTTTTTGTTATGTAAAGTCTTTTCCATTTCATTTCACTCCGTTTGCTTTATTATTTTTATTCTTAATCACAACACCTATTTTTTCGGCATATGACGGATTTTTGTTTATTTTTTCGGATAATTTAATTGCTAAAAGCCTTTGTCGCGGTGTCATAAGCTCCTCCTTTTTTCATTTTATTATCAATATTGTCTTGCTGTGATTATATGTTACCATCTGATTTTAAAAATTTGAATTACAATAAGTGCAAAAATTGCCCTGCTTTTTTTACAAAAAATGTAAAAAACAGTGTTCAACCGTCTGAACACTGTTTTATGTATTATTCTTTTATAAACTTCTCGTATTTTTCTTTATCAATTTTATTTTCTGCAATCATTTGTTCAACCCAGAGCTGTAAGGTTTCAACGGTTATTGAAATTCTTTCAAGCTCTTTTTGAATAAAAACAAAATCCTTGATTTCATCATCCGCTATAATTCCGTCAGCAGTTATTTCAATTAATCTTTCCTGACTTTTCTTCATAGAGTTAAGCGAAGATAACATTTCAAGTACAATTTGCGTTAAATCCTTAACCTTGATTTCGGGAACGTATTTTTTGCCTATAGGACATTCTTTTGAACAATAGTGATTGCAAAGAGCAGGTTCACCGTAAATATCAGAAAGAAGCATTACCTCTTCAGGATGAATTTCAAGCTTGCCGTTCTCTATTCTCTCAAGTCTTTCGGGTTGTAAAGGATTACCTGAGGCTGTTGCTGCATCACAAACGTCATCACGGGTCATATCGTGTTCTTTGCGGATTTCTTTATAAACGCTGTTTGCCATATTTTTCTCCTTGTATGTTAAAAAACTGTCTTAAGTATATCACTAAACTAAAATTTGAGCAATAGTTATTATGTGCTTTGAATTTTACTCAATGTAGGTTGTAAAATAATGGCATAACTGTCGTAATGTTTTAGTAATCAAACTGTTGAATTTTAATTAAAAGTTATGTATAATGATTTTATATTATTTGAAAGGAAAAACATTATGATTAAAGAAAAGCTTTCTAAAACGAATTGGATTGCAATATGTCTTTTCAGTTTTATGGGCGGTATCGCCTGGAATATTGAAAATATGTATTTCAATACCTTCCTTTACAACTCCGTTTATGCAAATGCCTCTGAGGCAGCTATAGCTGGTACAATGGCTCCTACAACAGCTATCAGCCGAATGGTAGCTCTTTCGGCTATTGCCGCCGTGCTTACTACCTTTATAATGGGTACTCTCAGCGACAAAATGAAAAACCGTAAAATGTTTATTTCTGTAGGTTATATCCTTTGGGGTCTTGTTACTGCAGTTTTCGGTTTTATTACAAGGGATAACGTTGCGGCTCTTTTAGGCCTTACCGACGAAGCAACAATCCTTACAACTACCGTTTGGATAGTTATCGCTATGGACGTTATTATGACCTTTATGGGTTCTACGAGTAACGATGCGGCTTTCAATGCGTGGGTAACTGATATTACAACTCCTAAAATCAGACCTACTATCGAAACAACCCTTACCTTTGTTGGCTTCTTATCAGTAGCTGCAGTTATGGGTGTTGGTAGCCTTGCTCAGTCAGGTACAGTTTCATATCAGAATTTCTTCTTGATTTTAGGTCTTGTTGTTTCTGCTTGTGGTGTTGTTGGTTTATTCATTATCAAAAACCCGAAAACTATTTCAAAAGAAAACGAGGTTTCCTCAAGCTATTGGTCAGACCTCTTCTACGGCTTCAGACCTTCAGTTGTTAAAGATAATTCACGTCTTTATCTTGCTCTTTTGGCAATCGGTTTTGCAAGTATTTCTTATCAGGTTTTCTTCCCGTATCTTCTCGTTTATCTTCAGTACGTTGTTATTCCTGAAAACGGAGGGGACAATTTTATTACAACAAGCGTAATTATTACTGCAGCTATCGTTATCGTAGCTCTTGTTGTAGGTATGGTTACTCTTCTTAAGCTTGCAGGTAAAAATAAAGCCTATGCGCTTGTTCCCAGCGTAATTCTTGCAACAATAGGCTTGCTTCTTCTTTCCACCTCAACAAATATCCACGTTATTCTTATCGGTGTTGTTCCCGCGCTTGTAGGTAACCTTGTTATAACTATTCAGTTGAATGCAGCTATTAAAGACTTTATTCCTCACGGTAAAGCAGGTCTTTTCCAGGGTATAAGAATGATTTTCGTTGTTCTTCTTCCAATGATTATCGGTCCCGCTTTAGGTGACTTAGCTTGCAGAAGCTCTGCTGTTACTTATGCAAATGAATACGGTGTTGAAACAATCGTTCCTTCAAAGAGTATGTTCCTCTATGCCGCTATCGTTGCAATATTTGCAATTATTCCTATGGTTATGCTTATTAAAAAAGGCTTCAAGGTTGAAGAAAACGAAGAAATAGCAGAATAAAAACGATATTAATATTATTCTGATAATTAACGGTCTTACAGCTCTTTACGGGTAGTAAGACCGTTTTTTGTTCGTTAATGCTACGTTTTTCTAAACTCTATATTTACGAGAGTGACTTTTTATTAAGCTTATTGTATAATTAAAGCAACAAAAGGAGTTGATGCTATGAATACTTATGAGTTTGGAAAATTCTTGTATCAATTAAGAAAAGAAAAAGGCTTGACTCAATTGCAGTTAGCTGAAAAGCTTAACGTTACCGATAAAGCGATAAGCCGCTGGGAAACGGGAAAGAATTATCCGGATATTGAAATATTCGAAAGCTTATCAAATGTTTTAGAAGTTTCCGTCAGCGAATTATTAGAGGGTAAAAGAATAGAAAAAGAAAAGCTTCTTACCGTTAGTGAGGAGCAAATAGTAAATCAAATTAAAAAGAACAAAAAGTCAGGTAAAAGCTACAAAATAATAATATGCATTATCCTTGTTATAACAATAGCCTTCGGCTATATAGCTCTAAAAGAAAACGGCGTTTTTGACGGCGTAATTTATAAAAAAATTCCTTGCTACAGTAACGACGTGTTAACGATAATGAACAATCTCGACGGTTATATAGCTCAAAGACCGAAGTCGGAGGGGGAGTTTATAATAAACAACGGCTTCTTTTTTATCGAGAAAGATAAAACCACAAATGATATTTTTTATTTGTCCGGCACTTGTCAAAACGGCAGAGCATTTTATACAAACACAATGCACGAACAATTATATCCTGAAAGCAGCTATTGCTTTATAGGTGAATTTCGTGAAAACCAAGAATGTGTAAGAGGAATACCTTTTGCTGATTTAAAACGAATTGTATCACAGTTAGATTTATCTCAATTTCCTGAATACGAAAAATATCAGCTTGATATTTATGGGGTTGAAAGCTTCGAAAATATGAATCTTTATTCTAACGATTATCAAAAAACGGTTAAAAAGCTTGTTTTTTCAAACGGTGTTTTAAACGAGCATAAAGAAGCTACCATTACAGGTGAGTATTTACAAATCGCCGTAGGGGGCTTTGATGGCGGTAGAGGTCAGTCTGTTGCGTATATTTATTATGAAATGTGATAGCTGAAAAATGAAGGTTAAAGGTTAGGTGTGATTTTATGAAGAAAAAGTTATTGATAGCTGTGCTTTTGGTGGTTGTTTTAATATCCTCTGTAAGCGTTTGGTATTATACCTCTTATCCAATTATTGGTGTGGGTAGATTTGTAAGCGATTACAGCGATAATTTCAGTGAAGAATTTCACAACGAAACGATTAGCATATTTTCGGCAGGGAATAGCTTTATACCTGATTCCCCTTTACAAAAACGAAAGCTTGATGAGGTTTGGGTGTGGAATAATTCGATAACGGTTGAAGTTTCAGAATACGTAAAAGCAGGCGGAAAAGCTTTAAATATCAAAGCTTCAGGTGAAATAGAAGACGGGAAAACTACCTTGCGTTATGAAGGGTATATCATTACAAAAGACGGTGAAAGGGTAGAATACCTGCAAGAAAAAACCTTTGATTTCGAGCTTTGCTCAGAGAAAAGATTTTTTACGGATAAATTGTAAAACCCGAAAAAAAGCGGAAACTCTAATTTAAAAGAGTTTCCGCTTTCTTTTTTATTCTGCGTTAAACATAAGAATTATTGCTTTAGGTCCTTCGGGAAGGTCGAGCTTGATACCGTCTTCCATAAGCTCTTTGCCTGATAAGCTGTAAATCTTTTCGGGGTTATCAATGTCGTAAACCTTGTAGGTTTCTTTTTCAATAAGTCCGTTAAGCTTAACCGTGTATTCAGTATCCTTGACGTCTGCTCGTTTGTAAATGAATGCAGTGCCGGAAAGTGCATCGTCAGTAGAGAATTGCATAGCGTGCATTTTGTTACTGTCAAAGCTACCGAATTCAAGGGGATAATACTTACCACCCATCAAATCTCTTTGCTCTTTATAAAAACCGAAATCAGGGTGATCATAA
This sequence comes from Clostridia bacterium, assembly GCA_017937865.1. Classification (GTDB taxonomy): domain Bacteria; phylum Bacillota; class Clostridia; order Oscillospirales; family Acutalibacteraceae; genus DTU089. Next base: position 23,892 of record JAGBCU010000028.1, read on the forward strand.
GAACCGAAGGACGTAAGTATTAATGGCATTAAATCGGATCTCATAGAATACTCATCCTGCATCCAAAGAGCCGAGCCTGTAATGGGAAGCCAGAAAGAAATGCCGTATGTATGTGATTGTGTTGCATCGAAAAGGTCGGGGTGATAATCGCAATTGTAGTCGCTTCTCCAGAATGCTATGCTTCTGTATGACATTTCAAGGTCAAGTCTCTTACCGCCTGAAGCACAGTTGTCAATAATAAGTCCGTCGATGTTTTCTGTGAGATAGTCGAGGAAATTATAAAGGTTTGTTACGTAGTGGTTTTCGCAGATACCGATTCTTCCGTTGTAATATTCATTATCAGCCTTTTCCCAATATTTTAACGGCGGGAAGTTGAAGTCCTGACGGTAAATAGTGACGCCGTTTTCCTTAAGAGAAGCTAAAAGATAATCGCAATAATATTTGAAAGCATCATCGTCAGCAAGGTTCCACATAATGTTTTCGTTGTCGTCGATAGTTATTAACCATTGGTCGTTTTCCGCACCTACATTATGGAAATGTGTGCCGGGGAAAACTCTTTCAGGCTCATACCATAAGGTGTGACCTAAGCCCTTGTTTTTGGCGTAGCTCGAAAGCTCGATAATACCGTTATCATATCTTGAGGTGTCAACAGTCCAATTTCCTACGCCGTCGTACCAGCCTTCGTTATATGAATACCAACCGGCATCCATCCAGAAAGCGTCTACGTTTTCGTAAACGGATTTATCAATGCCATCAAGAATTTCAATTATTTCATCAGAGGTTTTTGTTGACATAGGCCCTGCAACCTCTAAAACTGTGTAAGAATTCTGCTTTATGTTTTCGGGATAAACGGAATCCATTATCCACTTTCTGAAAAGGTTGAAGCCCTTGAGAGCATTGTCGCTTTCATAGAAAGAAATTGAAACGAGAGGTGAACGAACGCTTTCTTCGGGAAGAAGATATGCGTTGAAGCTTTCTTGCTTAACAGTTATATCGGTGTTGCCTTTTGTCTGTGAGAATTCTGATGCCCACTGACCGGTCCAACCGATACCGAGAATCATACAGCAATTTTCACCGTGAATGTTAAAATAGGGGAGAAAAGCCTCTGTAGGCTTACCCTCGTTACCGCTAAAGCTTCTTTTAATGAATGATAAATTCTTCTTAATAAGCGAAAAGTCACTTGCTGCAGTATCGCTACCCATTGAGTAATAAAGGTCAGCTTTGCCTGTATCAAATGAAGCGTTTAGTGCATAAAAATCACTTATAACCCCCGAGTCAGCCTTACCTGTGTTTTTAATGTAAACTGTCCATTGGCAAGTAGCGTTGCTTTCGAAAACAGTTGCCTCAACCGTTACCTCAAGGTCATTGTTAGGGTTTTTATAGGTTGTGTATTCGGTTTTACCGCCTTCGTAAACTGAGCCGAATTCGGCAACCTCTATCTCTTTGGAAGACCAGTCTTTTATATCAAACTCTTTGCCGTCAACCTTGAATGAAAACGGTTGAGAATTAATAATATTGTGGAATTTATCCTCGTACCATTCAGCGCAAAGAGCTTTTTCTTCTTTTGTTACGTTCATTTCCTCTGCAGTTATTGTGTCGAATTTAATGTTCTTTTTATAACTGAGAGCCTTAATATTTTCTGTGTTAAGGATACCAACACCCCCACAGGAAACTGCAAAATATATAATTGCCAGAATAATATTTAAAATTGCGTTTTTGTTTTTTGCTTTGAGAATATAAGTAATTAAAAGTAAAACTGCAGAAAAAACAAATGCTACGGTGTATGTAAGTATAACAACCTCTTCGTTTTTGTAGCATTCACCGTTAATTTTTGCATTTATGCCCCAGATTAAGCCTTGAAACAAACCGATTCCTGCTAAAAAGGGGATAAGCTTTTTAACCCAATTTGCGTTTTTAAATACGGTTTTAGTAAACATCAACATAAACCATCCAAGAGCCACTCCCGAAAGAATGGTGTAAAGATGAATATCTCCGCCGCTTTCTGTGCCATAAAATACGTACCACAAAGAATATGAGGAGTAACAGAGAAGCCCCATAAAAACAGTGGTCAAAAATGTTTCAATTACAACGTTGTCTTTTAATTTCTTCATTGTTCTTTTCTCCCTATTATATGTAATTACAATACCATTACTATTGTGCCTATACCAATCAGAATGCAACCGATTAAAGATTTTAGGGTGAATTCTTCGTGCAAAAATACGAAAGCAAGGATTAAAGTTATTACCACGCTTAACTTATCAATAGGCACAACCTTAGATGCGTCGCCTATCTGTAAAGCTTTGTAATAACAGAGCCATGAAGCACCCGTTGCAATTCCTGATAAAATCAAAAACAACCAGCTTTTCTTGCTGATATCACTTATACCGCCTTGCGAATTTGTTAAAAAAACCATACCCCATGACATAACTACTACAACAACAGTGCGAATAGCTGTTGCGAGATTTGAATTAACACCATCTATACCGATTTTTGCAAGAATAGAGGTTAGAGCTGCAAAAATTGCAGAAAGAATAGCAAATAAAAACCACATGAAATACACCCCCAATATTCATATTTGATATTTTATTGTTGAGGGTATTATATCACAATTACAAAATTTGACAATAAGCAGCAAAAGAAAAGTTAACTCATATTTATTTCTTCTTGAAAATGTTTTTGAAAAATGATAGAATTTTTATAAAAAATTGAGGTGGCTTTTATGAGAAAAAATTTTGGAGCGCAAAGCGATATTTATCCTATGCCGGTATTTATAGTTGCGGCTTACGATGAAGAAGGGAAGCCTAACTGTATGAATGCTGCTTGGGGTGGTATTTATGACTCAAAGCAGATTATGGTATGCCTTTCTCACGGTCATAAAACAACGAAAAATATTATAGCTACTAAGGCTTTTACTGTTAATATTGCAGATGCAAAGCACGTTGTTGAAGCCGATTACGTAGGTGTTGCTTCGGGAAATAATGAGCCCGATAAAATGAAAAAGGCTGGTTTTACAGTTACTAAATCAGATTTTGTAAATGCACCTGTTATAAATGAGCTTCCTATGGCGGTAGAGTGTAAATTATTAAAATTCAACGAAGACGGTATTTGTATCGGCGAAATAGTAAATATCAGTGTTGATGAAAAAGTTCTTGGTGACGATGGTCTTGTTGCCCCCGAAAAGCTTGAAGCAATTACCTTCGACCCATATCATAATGCATATTTAAAATTAGGCGAAAAGGTGGGTAACGCCTTTTCTGACGGAAAGAAGCTAAAGTGAAAATGAGTAACGAATTACCAAGAACTTATATTCCTTTTAAAGATTGGAAAGAAAAATCAAAGCAAACAGAATATACTGAAGAAACGCCTCTTCTTGCCCCTGACGGCAAATTACTTGCAAAGGGTTGGGCAAGAAAGAACGTTTTTACATATAACAGAGATTACGTTAAAAAAGGTCTTATAAGCCGTAAGGAATGGGATTTTTATACTATCCACGTCGGTAATGAAATGCAGGTGCTTATAAGCTTTGCTAATATTAATATCGGTGGCTACGTTGCTGCAAAGCTTCTTGATTTAAAAACGGGTAAGGTTATTTCCGATGCTATTCAGTATTTTGCAGGCGGTAATAAATATGTGCCACCGTCAAAGGGCGATGCACCTAACCGTTTTAAAGGGAAAATAGGCAAAACTGAATTCGATTTTCATACAAAAGAAAATGAACGTACCTTGAGATTTAAAGGTGCTTACAAGGGTAAGCCCGTGGACGTTGAAGTTAGTATGGATATCCCCGAGGGGTTGGAAAGTATAACTACAATTTTCCCCTTTGACGAGGACGATACTAAATATTTTATGACAACAAAACAGATGTGTATGCCTTGCGAGGGCAGATATACTGTTGGTGATTATGAATATACCTTCTCAAAAGACAATTCTTTTTGTACTATGGATTGGGGTAGGGTAAACACTATTCATAAAATGGTTTGGTATTGGGGTAGCGGTAACCAATATATAACTGATAAAGACGGTAAACAGCATCTTTTCGGCTTTGAAATAACCTGGGCTATCGGTAACGAAAGTAATGCGACCGAAACCTGCATTTTCTATGACGGCAAGGTGCACAAATTCGGTGCGGTTGACGTCGAAAAATTCCCAAAAGGCAGATTTCTTGAGCCTTGGAAAATTATTTCCGAGGATGGTAGATTTAATATGACAATGGCGCCGACTCTTGATAACCATTCCGACGTTGATTTTAAAGTCGGAAGAATGAATTGTCATCAGGTTTTCGGCATCTGGAACGGTGACGTTACTCTTGATGACGGTACAAAGTTTGAAATAAAAGATTTGTTTTCGTTTTGTGAGTACGTTGAAAACCGTTGGTGAAAGTTAAAATGAAATAGCAAAAGGGGATAGCTGACATTTTTTGTAGCTATCCCTTATCTTTTATTCACCTTTAATTGTGTTTATGGCACTTTTTTCGAGTCGTGAAACCTGAGCCTGCGATATGCCGATTTCATTTGCAACCTCAGTTTGTGTCATACCCTTCATAAATCTCATTGATAAAATTCTTTTTTCTCTGGGCGGTAAATTTTTAATTGCCTCTTTCATTGATATTTCGTCTATCCAGTCACCGTCGCTTTCTTCTGCACCTAATTGGTCCATAAGATAAATTGTGTCACCGCCGTTTGAAAAAACAGGCTCATAAAAAGATACCGGCTCAACAATTGATTCAAGTGCTACAACAACCTCGCTCTTTTCTTTTCCTAATTCCTTTGCGATTTCCTCTATCGTAGGCTCTCTGTTCATTTCGTTGCTCAGCTTTTCTCTTGCCTGCATAGCGTGATAGGCGGTATCTCTCATAGAACGGCTTACTCTTACGGGGTTGTTGTCCCGTAGATGCCTTCTTACCTCGCCGATAATCATGGGGACGGCGTAAGTGGAAAATTTTACATCGTGGCTTGTATCAAAATTGTCAATAGCTTTCATTAGACCTATACAACCAATCTGGAAAAGGTCATCAAGGTTTTCGCCTCGATTTGAAAATCTTTGAATTACGCTTAAAACAAGCCTCAGGTTACCCATAACAAGCTTTTCTCTTGCAATTTTGTCACCCTTTTGAGCTTTTTCTAAAAGCATAGTTTTTTCTTTTTCGGGGATCGTTTTTAGCGTCGTAGTATCAATTCCGCATATTTCAACCTTATTATAAAACATCTCGGCACTCCTTTAACTTTTATGTAATTTTTCTGTGCCGTCTGCGGTTTGGGTATTCGTCTTAATATAATTATTGCCCTATAAAATGCCGGTAATCAAAAAAGTAAAATTTAACATTTTGTTTACTTGACTTTTATCTTTGCTATGGTATAATTAAAACAACGAAATTATAATGAATTTTTCAAGGAGGAAAACCCTAATGAAAAAAGTTTTAAAGATAATCGGTATTATCGCAGCAATTGCGGCTGCTGCAGCTGCAATTTACGTTGTTATAGAAAAGATTAAAGCAAAAAATGAACCCAAGGGCTATGATGAGGATAATTATGTATCATGCTCTTGCCTTGATGAAGATTTTATCAGCGAAACAGTTACTGAATAATTTGTAAAAAAAAGCTATAAAGCTACCGTTTTCGGTGGCTTTATTTTTTATATTTTTGAAAAAATTACAAATAATAAAACCGAATTTATCAAAGGCAGGTTTTATTATGATTTTTATAAAAGCGTTTGTCGTTGGCGGTCTTATTTGTGTTATAGGTCAGATACTTCTTGATAAAACAAAGCTTACAGCAGGACGAATACTTGTTTTATACGTTGTAGCAGGTGTTTTTCTTGGAGCAATAGGCTTGTTTGAGCCATTGGAAAAATTTGCGGAATGCGGTGCAACGGTGCCTCTTTTAGGCTTTGGTGCCGCTCTCGTAAAGGGTACTAAAGAAATTATTGATACTGACGGTGCTATGGGAATAATAACGGGTCCTCTTACGTCGGGCGCAGGAGGAATTACCGCTGCATTATTAAGTGGCTTTGTTATGTCGCTTATCGCAAAGCCTAAAAGCAAATAGTAAAATGGAATAATGCAAAATACAACCCGACTCTCTGTTTGAGAATCGGGTTGTTGTTAAAATGGAATTATTTGAAAAGATAAACTCTTGTTTCGTAGGGCTTTGTTTTAAAGCCGTTTCTGTTGAGAGCTGCATCGTTGTAGTTTGTAAGCACAAGCTCACCCTTAGAAAGGTCAATTCCGTCAGGTGCTTTGAAATCTACTGCATTCTCTGTGAATGAAGCAACAACAAGAAGCTTAACTCCGTCAAGATTTCTTTCGTAAACGAAAAGCTCTTTGCTGTTTTTGTAATACTGCTTGAAATCACCGTAAATGGCAACCTCGTTTTCCTTACGGAATTTAAGAAGCTTGCGGTAGTAGTTAAGAATAGAGTTTTCGTCTGCTTCTGCAGCTGCTACGTTAATTTCTTTATAATTGGGGTTAAGATTAAACCAAGGCTCTGCTGTTGAGAAGCCGGCATATGGACCGTCGTTCCATTGAACGGGTGTACGTGAGTTTTCACGTGAGCCTCTGTTTGCCATTTTAATAAATTTCTCGTCGCTTATATGAAGCTTCTTGAATAAGATCTGGTTGTTAAAGGTAATCATATCCTTGAACTCGTCAATTGATTTGAGCTCAATGTTTGTCATACCGATTTCCTGACCCTGATAAATAAAGATTGTACCTCTCTGAAGGTAACACATTGTTGCAAGCATCTTTGCACTTTCAACCCTGTATTTAAGGCTGCCGTAACGGTCAACGATACGGGGGTGGTCGTGGTTTTCAAGGTAAAGAGTATGCCAACCCTTGCCGTTCATAGCATCATACCATTTCTGGTAGCATTTTTTCATCTTTTTAAGATTGAAGGGTATCTTAATCCAGTCAGTCATAAAGCAGTCTGCTTCAAGGTGGTCGAAGCTGAACATTGTTTTAAGAACCTGAGTATCACCCTCTGTAACAAAGCGAAGCACCTTTTCGGGAGTGATAAGGGGGCCTTCACCAACGGTAAAGCAATCGTACTTTGAAAGAACGTCATCGTGGAATTCTTTAAGGTATTCGTAAAGATGAGGACCGCAGTTGTAATGCTCCATACCTGCCGCAACGGGAATCGGAATAGCATTGGGAAGTCCTTCTCTTTTAGAGATATAAGTGATAACGTCTTCACGGAAGCCGTCAACGCCCATATCAAGCCAGAATTTCATAATATTCTTAACTTCTTCACGAACCTTAGGGTTATCCATATTTAAGTCGGGCTGACCCTTTGTAAACACGTGAAGATAATATTCGTCAACAGATTCAACGTATTCCCAAGCACCGCCTTCAAAGGTTGAAAGCCAGTTGTTTGGAGGCTTCTTGCCGTTTTTACCTTTACCCTTACGCCAGATATAGTAATCATGGTAGGGATTATCAACGCTCTTACAAGCTTCTTTGAACCATTTGTGCTCGGTTGAGGTATGGTTAACAACAAGGTCCATAAACACTCTCATTCCGCGTTCGTGGCAACCTGCAAGAACCTTTTTAAATGTGTCCATATCACCGTATTCAGGATTGATATCCATATAGTCGGCAATATCGTAACCGTAGTCAGCATTTGGTGATTTAAAAAGAGGCGAAAACCAAATTGCGTCTACACCAATGCTTTTTATGTAATCAAGCTTTGAATAAATACCTTCAAGGTCGCCGATACCGTCGCCGTTACCGTCGCAGAAGGAACGGGGCCATACTTGATAAACCACCATTTCTTTGTACCAAGTTTTTTGCATAAAGAAAACCTCGCTTTTTTCATATTAAAATCATCTTAACACATTGTAAATAAAAATACAACAAAAAATATTATTGAAAAACATTGGTTTTTGTGACAAAAATCAATTGCGAAACAGGGGTGTTTAAAAAAATTAACATTTTAGTTAAAAAATACTATGTACTTTTTAGGTTTTGTATAGTATAATGACCTATGATTGAAATAACCTGTGAGGTAAATTATGAAAAGTACTACTAAAATTATTTTCGGCTTGGGTGCTGCGATTATCATAGCGGCGGCTGTGCTTACATATAGTCTTATTTCAGGCGGAGGTCTTAAACCCGAGGAGTCGACGGCACCGCTTTACTCCCTTCAGCCTACTACTCAGCCTTCAACAACTCAGCCTAATACAGAGTCTTGGGTAGATTTAAATCAGATGGCAAGTGACCTTGCTACCGCTACCGATACAAGTAACGTAAGTGATGTTAGTTCTACCGCGATCGTTTCAAACAACTCTTTAACAACAATTATTTACGTTTACGTGAACGGACAAGATCCGACAGGCCCTACCGTTAATCCATCTGTGCAGGATGTTGAAACTCTTGCTCCCGTTTCTACAACAAACCCGGCTAACGTTGAAGCAACCTCTTTTAAATATACCGTGAACACTACAACTAATACGGTAACGGTAACCAAATATCTTGGTGCAGGCGGTGTTGTGCCTGTTCCTGAAAGAATTGCCGGATACAAGGTTACTGCTATTGGTGACGGTTGCTTTAAAGGCAATACAGCACTTACGGGTGTGTATATAGGCGAAAACATCACTTCAATCGGCAACGAAGCATTTATGGATTGTAAGAATCTTGCTATGGTCGATTTTACAGGTGTGCCGTATACAATTACCGTTGGTACAAAAGCATTCAAAAATTGCGAAGATCTCGTTACAATAGATCTTCCTGCTGCAAAGAGCATTGGTCAGTTGGCTTTTGACGGTTGTAAATCTCTTGGACGATTTGAAATAAAGGCGGGTACTGAAAGAGTAGAGGATTATTGTTTTGTTAACTGTACCGCTCTTACAGAAATTGTTATCCCTCAAAGCGTTACTTATTTTCCCAATAACGCAATAAGTAATCACACACCCGGACTTGTTATCAAAGGGTATACCGGCTCAATTGCCGAAGACGTTGCAAAAGCTTTTTCGAGCACAACAACTTTCTTCCCGCTTGACGGTGCGGCGTATTAAAGCTCAATAAATCAGACTGTTGCGATTCAAAAATCGCAACAGTCTTTTTTGTTGGACAAAATCATCTCTTTTGAATATATTGTAACAGACGGAAAAATTTTGCTTATTTTTTCGTTGATATGATTATTTTTATAACTACTGGCAAAAATAAAGTTACAAAGAGTTATAAAAATCGTATCGGAGAGTGATAAATTGAATATCAAAAGAGGCGATATTTATTATGCCGACCTTAGCCCTGTAATAGGTTCGGAGCAGGGCGGTGTAAGACCTGTACTTATTGTTCAGAATGATGTGGGAAATAAATACAGCCCTACTGTAATTGCGGCGGCTATTACAAGCCAACAGTTTAAAACGAAACTACCTACTCATATAAGCGTTGATGCCGCTGTTTGCGGTCTTTCGAAAAATTCTGTGGTTTTACTTGAGCAGATAAGAACTCTTGACAAGCAACGTTTAAGAGAAAAAATGGGTAATCTTCCCGAGAACGATATGAGCAGAATTAACAGCGCTCTTTCTTTAAGTGTGGGTCTTGATAAATAGATAAAGGCTATGTTAGAAAAACTAACATAGCCTCATTTTTATTTTTTTATCTTATCTAAAAACTTGTGCACAAAATTAGGTGTTTTGCTATATATTCTGTAATAGTTTTTCAAATGCCTTTCATAATCGTCAGCGGCGAAGTATTTAACACGCCTATAGGCATTCTCCGGTTCTTGTGAAAATATGTTAACAAGAAATTTTTCTAATTCCTCGTAGCAAGCCTTTACACTGTTAGGGTCCTTCAACGGATTTTCACAAAGCATTTTTATATACTCGTCATCGTTTGAATCAACGAATTTTATTCTTTCAATGGTGGCATCAAAATCTTCTTTGGTTTTGCACCATATAAAAGCCTTAGTGTTAAATTCATCGTCAATACGTTTATTGCCGAAATAAATGGGGATAGAGTGATTGTCAAAGGCTTGTACAATTTTTTCTGTAACAAAACCGTCGTATTCAATGCTGTCACAGGCGATAGTAAATTTTGAAGCTTTTACGTATTCATATTTTTCTGCCCAAGAACAGCCGTTTTTGCTACCGGTGTTATTAAACTGACTACCTGCAGAAACAACGGGCTTGTATTCGTTCAACGTTGTAAAGAATTTTTCACGTATGCCGTGAGAAGAGGGGTGTCTGTATATAAAATTACAGAAATGCTTTTTTTCACTTAAAATTTTAGTTGCTTCGCTTTCGGATAAGGCTGACGGTGCCCAAGGACTGGCACTATCATTATAAAAAGCGTAAGGTAAACGGAAATATCTATCACCAAACGTTAAATAATCAAAGCCTATACAGTAATCGAAAATTGTGAAATCGGGAGAAATGTTTTCACCCATAACAATTAATCGAACGCAATCATATTGTACGTATTCAAAGGGCTTGCCTCTATTTGAACAGATTACAAAATCAGGTGTCTCAGATATTTCAACAACGAAGTGTTTTGAAAGAATTTTAGTGAAAAAATTCTTTTCTTTATTGAAGCTGTTCCAAAAGCCACAGAAATTAATTTTAATTGTTTTCATAAATAGTTGTCCCTAAGTTATTTTTGGTTATTCTATCATAAAACAATACAAATTGCAAATATGAAATACAATGAATACGTTGTGTTAAGCTTTTGTTAAAACCATCGACAAAACTTGACAACCAGGGTTTTGTATTGTATTATAATTAGGTTGATTAGTATATCTCTTTTTTGGAGGATTTTATTATGTCTAAAAGATATTTTACATCAGAATCAGTAACTGAAGGTCATCCCGACAAGGTTTGTGACCAGGTTTCTGATGCTGTGCTTGATGCTATGCTTGAGCAGGACCCAATGTCTCGTGTTGCTTGCGAAACTGCTTGTACAACAGGTATGGTTATGGTAATGGGTGAAATTACAACAAAAGCTCAGGTTGATATTCCCGCAATAGTTCGTAAAGTGGTTTGCGATATAGGCTTTGATAATGCTGAATACGGTTTCGACGGCAATTCTTGTGCTGTGTTTACTACACTTGACAAGCAGTCAACTGATATTGCAATGGGTGTTGACGAATCCTTTGAGCTTAAAGACGGTCAAGAGGATGCTTATAACCTTCACGGTGCAGGCGACCAGGGTATGATGTTCGGTTTTGCTTGTAACGATACTGAGGAGCTTATGCCTCTTCCGATTTCACTTGCTCATAAGCTTTCGTTACGTCTTACAGAGGTAAGAAAAAACGGTACTCTTAAATACCTTCGTCCCGACGGTAAAAGTCAGGTTACTATTGAATACGATGACGATGATAAGCCCGTAAGAGTAGAGGCTGTTGTTGTTTCTTCTCAGCATGACCCTATTGATATCGAAATTCTTCGTAAGGATATTATTGAGCACGTTATTAAGCCTGTAATTCCTGAGAAATATCTTGATGAAAATACAAAGCTTTTTGTTAACCCCACAGGCAACTTCGTTATCGGCGGTCCCGTAGGCGATAGCGGTCTTACGGGTAGAAAGATTATCGTTGATACATACGGCGGATATTCTCGTCACGGTGGCGGTGCTTTCTCAGGTAAAGACCCCACAAAGGTTGACAGAAGTGCAGCTTATGCCGCAAGATACGTTGCTAAAAATATCGTTGCCGCAGGCCTTGCTGATAAATGTGAGTTACAGCTTGCATACGCTATCGGTGTTGCCCGTCCTCTTTCTGTACGTGTTGATACATTCGGTACAGGTAAGCTCTCAGACGCTACTCTCGAAGAGCTTGTAAATAAATATTTCGACCTTCGTCCTGCAGCTATTATTGAAAAGCTTCAGTTAAGAAAGCCTCAGTACAAAGCTCTTGCAGCATACGGCCATATGGGTAGAATTGACCTTGACGTTCAGTGGGAGAAAACTGATATGGCTGAAACTCTTAAAAACGCAGCAGCTGCTTTATAATATTTAAAAAATTGAATTCTTTTCGGTGGGAAAAGTGGATAGCAAAAACCTTCATTCAGGTCACAGAAAACGTGTCAAAGAAAATGTTATAAAAAACGGTTTTTCACAGCTTGAGGAGCATAAGCTCCTCGAGCTGATGCTATTTTATTCTATACCGCGAGAGGATACTAATGAATTAGCTCACAAGCTTTTAAATGAATTCGGTACAATTGATGAGCTTTTTAAAGCATCAATCGACCGTCTTAAACGTGTTGACGGCGTTGGCGATAACACTGCAGTTATGATAGCTACAATCGGTGAGCTGTTTTTACGGGCAATTAAAACACAGCCTGTCAAAAAGAGGAATTATAAAAAGACGGATGATTTAAAAGAATTGTGTAAATCGACCTTGCTTAGTGAGAAGGTTGAAAAAATAGTGCTTTTTTGTTTTGACTCTGCCTGGCGATTAAAAAAGAGTGTTGTTTTAAGCAGCGGTACAGAAAATTCAGCAACTATTGATATTGCTAAAATTGTCCAAACAGTTCTTGACACCTCTGCACCCATATCGGTAATTGCCCATAATCATCCAGAGGGTGTTGCAGAGCCGTCAGCGGCTGATATTGATGCTACAAGAAACGTTTCGGTTATGCTTCGCAAATTAGGCTTTTCGCTGGCAGACCATATAATAATCGGTGAAGACGGTGATGCATATTCAATGTATTCCGACCTTGCTTACCGAGGTTTGTTTTATTGATTATCTGAAAAATATTCTCACAAATCTTGGTGAAAGAATAAAGCTTGTAAAATCGGCACACAATGCACTTGGCACTGTGTGCCGTGTTTTTTTTACACCGATTGAGCCATAATAAAGTGCAAGAGTGTAAAAGGTTGTTTCTGTTGAGCCCATCATAACGGAAGCACACCTGCCGATAAAGCTGTCAGGTCCGAAATCCTTTAAAATACTTTCGTAAACGCCCAAAGACCCGCTTCCTGAAATCGGCGACAGTATTGTAAGCGGTATTATATCTCTTGGAATACCCAGAAAATCCCCTATAGGCGAAAGCAAGGATAAAAGTACGTCAAGTCCACCCGATGCCTTTAACATATTTATAGATAACAATAAAGCAATTAACGACGGGATAATATTAAATACAGTTTTAAAACCGCTTTTGGCACCGTCTATAAATACGTTAAAAACATCAACGCCCTTAAAACCACCGTATAGCACGATTAAAACAACTATCGTAGGAAGTATGTAATCACTTAAATCTTTCATTTCTACTCCTTTTTACACCTTTAAATAAATTAGTCATAATAAGCCCCGTTGAAAGAGCAATAACGGAAAGTATCAATGCCGGTATAAGCGTATCAGTAGGGGATTGACTGCCGTATTCTTTTCTTAATAAAGCAACAGTTGTAGGCACAAGGTGAATTGCGGCAGTGTTTATAACTACAAACTTAATCATTTCATCTGTTGCGGTGTCGGGTGTTTTGTTTAATGACTGAAGACGGTTCATCGCCTCTAAGCCTAAAGGTGTTGCAGCATTTCCTAAACCGAGAAAGTTGGCGGTAATGTTCATAGCTATATACTTCTTGGCCTCAGTATCATTCAGCTTCGGGAAAACAAGCTTTAAAAACGGATTGAGAAGCTTGCAAAGCTTTTCTGTTAATCCGCTTTTTTCAGCAACGTTGCAAAGACCGTTCCACAAGCAGATTACCCCCATAAGCTTTATTCCGAGAGTTACCGCATCTGTTCCGCCGTCGATTACCGAGGATGATAAATCACCGATGTTTCCCGTTGCAATTGCACAAAAAAAAGAGAAAACTATCATAATGGGTAAAATATAATTCATCATAGTACGTTAAATCACCCTTTGAAACGTTTTTAGAAAACTTTTAGAAAATAAAAACTTGACTAAATCACTAGATATTGTATAATATATAGGATAAAATACCCAAAAATTGTATTTTTTTAATTTCCGAAAGGATAGGTTATTTAATGGCTAAAACAAAAACACCTAAAGAATACGGTAACGATAGTATTAAAAAGCTTGAAGGTGCCGACAGAGTACGAAAGCGTCCTGCTGTTATATTCGGTTCTGACGGTCTTGACGGCTGTGAGCATTCTGTTTTTGAAATTATTTCAAACTCTATCGACGAAGCGAGAGAGGGTTACGGTAAGAAAATTGTAATAACCCGTTTTCTTGATAAATCAATAGAGGTTCAGGATTTTGGTCGCGGTCTTCCCGTAGACTATAACAATAACGAAAAATGCTATAACTGGGAGCTTGTTTTCTGCGATTTGTATGCGGGCGGTAAGTACGATACAAATAACGGCGGAAACTATGAATTTTCTCTCGGTCTTAACGGTCTTGGCCTTTGTGCTACTCAGTATTCTTCCGAATATATGGAAGCTGAGGTTCATACAGGCGGTTTCTGTTACGAATTAAAATTTAAAGCAGGTAATATTGACGGTGAAATGAAAAAAACACCGTACGATAAAAAAGATACGGGTACCCGTATTAAATGGCGTCCTGATATTGAAGTTTTTACCGATATTGATGTGCCTCTTGAGTATTATCAGGAAACTCTTAAAAGACAGTCTGTTGTCAATCCCGGTATTAAATTCATACTTAAAAATCAGTTGACCGAAACAAAATTCGAAACCTTCGAATACGTATATGAAAACGGTATAGTTGACTATGTAAACGAGTTTGTTGGCGATGACGGCTTAACAACCGTTCAGTTCTGGCAGGCAGAGAGAAAAGGTCGTGACAGAGCCGATAAAGACGATTATAAAGTAAAGATGAATATCGCACTCTGCTTCTCGAATAAAAAGCAGTTAAAAGAGTATTACCACAATTCAAGCTTTCTTGAGTATGGCGGTGCTCCCGAAAAGGCAGCAAGAAGTGCTTTTGTTTCGCAGATTGATGCGTATTTAAAGCAAAACAGTAAATATCTTAAAACAGACCCCAAAATCAGTTTTCAGGATATTGAAGACTGCCTTGTTCTCGTTATTTCGTCGTTCTCAACTCAGACCTCTTACGAAAACCAGACGAAGAAAGCTATAACAAACAAATTTATTCAGGAAGCACTTACAGAATTCATTAAGCATCAGCTTGAGGTTTATTTCATTGAGAATAAGCTTGATGCGGATAAGCTTTGCGAGCAGGTGCTTATAAATATGCGTTCAAGAGTTAAGGCTGAAAGCACACGTCTTAACCTTAAAAAGACTCTTACCTCATCTAATGATATGACAAGCAGAGTTGAAAAATTCGTTGATTGTCGTAGCAAAGATAAAAGCGAGCGCGAAATTTTCATAGTTGAGGGTGATTCGGCTTTAGGTGCTTGTAAGCAGGCAAGAGATTCATCCTTCCAGGCGGTTATTCCCGTAAGAGGTAAAATTCTTAACTGCTTAAAATGCGACTATAACAGAATTTTTAAGAGTGATATTATTGTTGACCTTATAAAAGTTTTAGGATGCGGTGTTGAGGTTTCCTCAAAAGCGAATAAAGAGCTTTCTTTGTTTAATCTTGATAACCTTCGTTGGAGTAAGGTTATAATCTGTACCGACGCCGATGTTGACGGCTTCCATATAAGAACTCTTATTCTTACAATGATTTACCGATTAATGCCTACTCTTATTAACGAGGGTAAGGTCTTTATTGCGGAATCACCGCTTTACGAAATAACCTCAAAGGGCGAAACATGGTTTGCTTATACTGAAAAAGAAAAGATAGCGGCACTTGAAGAAATCGGTGATGCAAAATACACAATCCAACGTTCAAAGGGACTTGGTGAAAACGATGCGGATATGATGTGGCTTACAACTATGAATCCTAAAACACGTCGTCTTATCAAGGTTGAGCCCGATAACGTTGAAGAGCTTATAGCGGAAAAATTTGAATTATTCTTAGGTGATAATCTTCAGGACAGAAAAGATTTTATCGCCGAAAACGGTCATCTTTATATTGACCTTGCAGATATTTCATAAGGGGGGAGCAAAATGGCAAGAAAGAAAAAAGACAATACTCCCGCAGTTGAAGAGAACGTTAAAGCCAATATTATCGGTGCGGGTGAGGTTGTTTCTCAACAAATTACAAGTACACTTGAAACAAACTTTATGCCTTACGCTATGAGCGTTATTGTTTCCCGTGCTATCCCTGAAATTGACGGCTTCAAGCCATCTCACCGTAAGCTTCTTTATACAATGTATAAAATGGGGCTTATTAATGGTGGTAGAATAAAGTCTGCTAATATTGTTGGTAGAACAATGCAGCTTAACCCTCACGGTGATGCGGCTATTTACGAAACAATGGTACGTCTTTCAAGGGGCAACGAAACTCTTTTACACCCTTACGTTGACAGTAAAGGTAACTTCGGTAAGGCTTATTCTAAAAATATGGTGTATGCGGCTTCACGTTATACCGAAGCAAAGCTTGAAGGCATCTGCACAGAGCTTTTCTCTGATATTGATAAAGATACGGTTGATTTCGTTGATAACTATGACAGTACAATGAAAGAGCCGACTCTTCTTCCCGTTACCTTCCCGAGTATTCTTGTTAATATGAATAGTGGTATCGCCGTTGGTATGGCAAGTAATATTTGTTCTTTTAACTTGAGAGAGCTTTGCGATACTACAATCGGTCTTATTAAAAATCCGGATTACGATATTTTTGAAACTCTTAAGGCACCTGATTTTATCGGTGGCGGTCTTATAGTTTACGATAGACAAGCGCTCGAAGAAATTTACAGTACAGGCAGAGGCTCTGTTAAAATCAGAGCAAAGTATGCTTATGATAAATCAAGCAACTGTATCGATATCACAGAGATTCCGCCAACAACTACCTGTGAAGCTATTATTGAAAAAATAATAGAAAGGGTTAAGGCGGGTTCCTTGAAAG
The DNA here is from genome assembly GCA_017937865.1 of Clostridia bacterium. Lineage (GTDB taxonomy): Bacteria > Bacillota > Clostridia > Oscillospirales > Acutalibacteraceae > DTU089. The sequence goes on from JAGBCU010000028.1 coordinate 40,716, forward strand.
AAATCAGCGATATCCGTGACGAAACAGATAAGTCAGGTCTTAAAATCACTATCGACCTTAAGCGTGGTACGGATGCCGATAAGCTTATGAAACGCCTTTATAAAATGACTCCTCTTGAGGACTCCTTTAGTGCAAACTTTAACGTTCTTGTTGCAGGTGTACCGAGAGTTATGGGTGTTGGTGAAATTCTTGAAGAGTGGATAGCATTCCGTACTGAATGTATCAAGAGAAGAGTTTTCCATGATTTAACAAAATCAAAAGAAAAGCTTCATCTTCTTTTAGGTCTTAAAAAGATTCTTCTTGATATTGACAAAGCAATTAAAATCGTTCGCGAAACCGAGGAAGAGTCAGAGGTTGTTCCAAACCTTATGATTGGCTTCGGTATTGACGAAATTCAGGCAGAATACGTTGCTGAAATTAAACTTCGTCACCTTAACAGAGAATACATTTTAAAACGTCTTTCCGATATTGACGACCTCAAAAAGAATATCGAGGATATGGAAGATATTCTTGCAAGTAAAGCAAGAGTTAAAAAGATTATTGTTGAAGAGCTTACAAAGGTTTCTCAGAAATACGGTAAAGACAGAAAAAGCGAAATCATCTACGATATTGATACCGAAGAGGAAATCGTTGAAGAGATTCCCGATTATGAGGTTAACCTTTTCTTTACCCGTGACGGCTATTTCAAAAAGATTACACCATTGTCACTTCGTATGGGCGGTGAGCAAAAGCTTAAAGAAAATGATGAGCTTGTTGCAAGTGTTAATACTAAAAACGGTGCAGAGCTTCTTTTCTTTACTGATCAATGTCAGGTTTACAAAGCCAAAGCATCTGATTTCGAGGATAGCAAAGCAAGCGTTTTAGGCGATTTTGTTCCCTCAAAGCTTGAGTTTGACAAGGACGAAAAGCCTTTCTATATGGCGGTAACTACCGATTATAAAGGCTATATGCTTTTCTTCTTCGAAAACGGTAAGGTGGCAAAGGTTACAATGTCGGGCTACGCTACTAAAACTAACCGTAAAAAGCTTATTAAAGCGTATTCGGATAAGTCACCTATAGTTTCAATGCTTTATATTCCTGAGGATACGGAAATTGTTCTTACCTCAACCGCAGGAAGAAATCTTCTTGTAAACACGGGTGCAATTTCTGCAAAGGCAGCAAAGGATACCGCAGGCGTAAACGTAATGACTCTTAAAAAGTATAATAAATTACAGAGCGTTCATTTATACAAAGAGGGCGAATTTGCAAAGCCACACCGCTACAGAACGAAAACCTTGCCGGCAACGGGTGCGGTTTTAAGTGCGGATGACACAGCGGAACAGCTTACTTTAGAATAATTGCATTAAGTAACGTCGTTCTGAAATTGTATTCAAATAAAACAAAAACTCCCCGCTGAAAAGCGGGGAGAGTGAACAGAAAATTGTTTAAAAAATATCAGCGTTTAACACGGATTTTTTAACAATACAAACGCATAATTTTCGTGTTCACTGATAATAATATGTCCTAAAAAATCATAGAAATACACTTTATAAAAATTTTTAAAAAAATTTGAAAAAAAGACTTGCTTTTTTCAGAATAGTGTGTTAATATAGTCGGGCGTTGTGAACAAGACGCAATTCGTATGAAAGGAGAGCCACCTATGGATCTTATGTGGTATCATTACCTTATCGGTGCCGTTCTTTTTGTTTCTTCTTTAATAATTATTGTAACGGTTATGCTTCAGAAAAGCCAGCAGCAGGGTCTTTCCGGTGCTATCGCAGGCGGCTCTGATAGTTTCTTCGATAAGAATAAGGGCAGAACATTAGATGCCAAGCTTGCAAAAATTACAAAAATTATTGCAGCTGTGTTCTTTGCAGTAGCTCTTGCAGCAACAGTAATTTTCGCTTTCACTAAATAAAAAACAACCCTGTTTTCAGGGTTTATATATGAGTTATTAGCTCAGTAGGCAGAGCACCTGCCTTTTAAGCAGGGTGTCCGGAGTTCGAATCTCCGATAACTCACCAGAAAAAACCTCGTTCTTTAGAACGAGGTTTTTTCAATTAAATCCGTCGTTTAGACGGAATAAATCCCACTTTGTGGGATGAAATCACTTTGTGATGAAATCCGACTGTGTCGGGTTGAAACGACGGGTTTGATTTCATATGTGTAACAGATTTCATCCGAGCGTTGCTCGGATTTCATCGTGCTTTGCACGATTTCATTGAAAAAATCTTAGATTAATGATATATTAATTTTGAGGGTGGTTTATATGAGCGAAAACAAGCTTGCAGATTTATCAACAGACTTTGCAATTGAAATATTAAAATTGACTGAAAACATTAAGGGGCATTATGCTTTGTCTAATCAACTTGAGCGAAGTGGCACAAGCATCGGTGCGAATATCAGAGAAGCTAAATATGCTCATAGCAGAGCTGATTTTATTTCGAAGTTACAGATTTCTCTAAAGGAATGTTATGAAACGGAATATTGGATTGAAGTTGCTATGAGAGCTGATATTATTTCTAACGAAATGGCAAAAGGTATTTTGCACGATTGTGGGGTTATACGTAGAATGCTCATTTCCTCCGTCAACACCGCCAAGGAAAATGCCAAATAAATACAACATAATATAATTTAAATTTTACCTGAAAGAGCATTTCCTATTGCTCTTTCTTTTTTATTTGTTTAAAATTAACTGTAGAAATCTTGTAACAAAACTAAAACAACTTCGTCTAATATATGAACGTTCAAAAAATGAAAAGGGGGATGGTATGGAAGATTTAGAATTAGTATTTGAAAAATACTATAAATATGTAAAAAGCTATGCTGTTTCTCTTTGTTTTGATGAAACTCTTGCGGAGGATATTACTCAAGAAACTTTTTATAAGGCTTTTAAGAATATTGATAAATTCAATAATAATTGTCGTATAGAAACCTGGTTGTGCAGAATCGCTCATAATGAATTCGTTTCTTTAAAAAGAAGAAAGAAAACTGAAAACATTGATGACTATAGCTTTCTCTCTATATATGACAATGCTTTAGAAAAAACAGAGGAAAAAGAAACTGCTCAGAAAATTCTTGAGATTTCAACAACCCTGCCATCACCGTATAAAGAGGTTTTTTATATGAAGGCTTTGGGTGAGGTGTCATTTACAGTTATTGCTGAGGTTTACGGTAAAACTGAAAGCTGGGCAAGAGTTACATATCATAGAGCACGAATGAAAATTTATGAGAAATTAGGTGAAAATAATGAGTAGATTTGATTGCGATATAACTAAGGATTTATTACCTCTTTACGTAGATTCTGTTTGCAGTAAAAAGTCTTGTGAATGCATTGAAGAGCATTTGAAGGAGTGCAATAACTGTAGGGAAGAATTAAGAAAATTAAGAGAATGTCCCGAAATTCCTGTGGTTGAAGCTGATATGAAAAAAGCTGTAAAAAATGCAGGTAAGCGTATTAAAAAAGGCAAAAAGAAAGTAATTATCGAATCTGTCGCACTTGCGTTGATTGTGGCTCTTTTAATAAGCACCGTAACCATTTATCGTGTTATTCTCAATAACGCTATTACCGAGTATAACTCTTATTCAAATATGGAGGGTGGATTTACTAACGAAACTGAAATTATAAAAGGTAAAGCTGTTAATAAATCAGATTATGAGGATAGCGAGGTTTCGCTCTTCGTAGGTGAAGAATATACCTTAAAAGTGACCGAGGGCGAGGGTGAATACGCTGTTGATAACATAAGATTTAACTTAAGCGATAACAAAACGATAATTTTGGTTGAGCCCGAATATGTTGCAAAAGACAGTATGAATAACTATCTTAAAGGCTACATTTTCCCTCTTGCAAGACCGTTTGTTATTTGGGGGATGAAATATATGGGATACGATGCCGATTTTTCACCGGGTTATGATATGTCTTTGTTTGAATACGTTTTAGAAACCGACCCGCCTAAGCCCTCATTTTTCTGTAGTGTTGAGGAGTACAGTAAAGCGATTTTATACTATAGCGTTGCTAATATGAGCTTTCCTGTGGCTTCGGGTAATATAGTTATTAAAAATCTTGATTATTACTGCATAGGCTATAAGCTTTTGAGAAATGATGAAACAATGTATGCTTTTGAAATTCAGTCAAAAGATAATATAGATAAAAAGTATTCGTTTATGTTCAGAGGCTTTGAAAGTCAGGAAGAAGTAATAAAAATAGTTTCGAGCCTTGAAATTAAGTAAGCTTCATAAACTAAAAAAGGTATGGCAGATTATTTTTCTGCCATACCTTTTTCTATGTTGTGAAATATTATCGCACCCAAAAGACCGATGAAGGCAATGCTTTTTGAAGCATTTATCAAGTCATCTGAAAGTAGAAGTAAATCGTATTGCTGAGGTAATCCTATTGCAAAGTGAGACAATAAAACAACAAATAATAACGATAAATATAAAATTAAAGATGTCTTTATAATTAATTGTGTTTTACCGCCAAGCTGTTTGTAAAAGGTGTTTAAGCTTTTTATTTTTTCGTTCATATAATCACCGTAATAATGATAATATAACTCAGGGTATTATTCAATGGAAAATAAAGGGGAGCGTTAATATAAAATTCATTTCTACCTATCTCAAAATCTTGTGAAACCTCTTGCATTAATATACTGTATTTGGTATAATACGAGCATATTATTATGTTTTTATGAATTGATAGGGGTGTGCTTTTTGTGAAATGTCCTTTTTGCAGTTTTGAAGAAAGTAAAGTTATAGATTCAAGACCTACTGATGAGGGTGAGCGTATACGCCGCAGAAGAGAATGTATGAGCTGTGGTAAACGTTTTACAACCTATGAGATTATCGAGAGCGTACCGATTGTTGTTGTAAAAAAAGATAAATCACGTGAAGTCTTTGACAGAGATAAGCTTTTCAACGGTATGATGAGAGCTTGTGAAAAGCGCCCTGTTTCTGTTGACGTTATTGAAAGAGCAATTGACGATATTGAAGCAGAAATTCAGAATTCACTTGATAGAGAAGTAACGTCCGTTAAAATCGGTGAGCTCGTTATGGATAAATTAAAAGAAATTGACGAGGTTGCGTATGTCAGATTTGCTTCTGTTTACCGTCAGTTTAAGGATATCAATACCTTTATGAGCGAGCTTAAAAAATTACTTATAGAAGAATAAAATTATCGGCTGCCTTGAGGCAGCCTTTAATTCGTAATTGAGGTAAATTATGTCGTGCTTTATGTGCCCTGTTTGCAAGGGCGATTTACATTCCGACGGAAAAGCCTACACCTGTGAAAACAACCATAGCTTTGATATTTCGAAAGACGGTTACGTAAATCTTTTAATGTCGCAACAGTCGTCTTTTAAACGTCACGGCGACGATAAATTAATGGTGCGTTCCCGTCGCGATTTTCTGAATAAAGGCTATTATAAGGCTCTTTGCGATGCCTTGTGCGATTGTGTTAAAGCTAATGTTAAAAGTAATAGTGTGGTTATAGACGTCGGTTGCGGTGAAGGTTACTATACCAATGCAGTAAGAAATAGCTTTGAAGGTCAGCTTTTCGGTATAGATATTTCTAAGGATGCTTTAAGATTTGCTTCAAAAGCAATAAAAAACGCCGGGTTTTCGGTTGCAAGTGCATTTTCATTACCTTTTAAAAACGAAAGTGCCGATTGCATTATAAATATCTTTGCACCGTCTGCTTATGAGGATTTTTACAGAGTTTTAAAATCTGACGGGTTTCTTATAAAAGCCGTCCCCTTAGAAAATCATTTATGGGATTTGAAATGTGCTTTATATGACGAGCCGTATAAAAACAAACCCGAAAAGCGAAATGATGAGCTTTTTGAGTTAGTGTCTTTTAATGAGCTTGAATATAAAATCAACGTAGCTGATAAAGATGATATATTGAATCTTTTCAGAATGACACCGTACTATTATAAAACGGGGAAAGCCGAAGCAGAACGTCTTTTAAAGCTCGATAGTCTTGAAACAACAGTTCATTTCGGCTTAGAAATATATAAGAAGAGGTCATTACTATGATGTTTGAAAATAATTGGGAATCATTAAATTCAAGAAAAGTACCCGAGTGGTTTGGTAAGGCAAAATTCGGTATCTTTATCCATTGGGGTCTTTATAGCATCCCGGCATATGCACCTATAAAGGATTATGCTGAATGGTACGGTTATTCTTGTAATATGGAAGAGCCTCAGACTCCCGCACAAGAAATGTACAAAGCCTTCCATAAAGAGCATTACAATTCAAAGCCATATTATGATTTTGTTAACGAGTTTACCGGCCACCGTTTTGATGCTGAAAAATGGGCTGACCTTTTCAAGCGTTCAGGTGCTAAATACATAAATTTTGTTTCAAAGCATCACGACGGTTATTGCCTTTATGAAACAAAATATGCACCGGGTCTTAATTCAATGGAATGTGCTCCAAAGCGAGATTTCCTTATGGAGCTTAAAAACGCTATGGAGGGTACGGGTGTTCGTTTCGGTGTTTATCACTCTGTTTATGAATGGTGGCATCCTTACTACCTTGAAGATCCTGAAAAGTATGCACTTGAGCACCTTCACCCTATGCTTAAAGAGCTTGTTGAAAAATATCAACCGAACACTCTTTTTACAGACGGTGAATGGGAGCATGAAAGCTCTGTGTGGCATTCAACAGAGTTTTTACAGTGGCTTTATAACGAATCCTCTGTTAAAGATTTTATTGTTCCTAATGACCGTTGGGGTAAAGAAACCCGCGGTAGAAAAGGCGGTAACTTTACTACTGAATACGGTATTATAGACGTTTATTTAGGTACTGAAAGACGAATTGACGACGTTGAGCTTGACAGACCGTTTGAGGAATGTCGCGGTATCGGTTGTTCCTTCGGTATTAATAAAGAAGAGGGTTGTGAAAACTACCTTACCGTAAAAGAGCTTCTTGTAACTCTTTGCTCGCTTGTTTCCAAGGGCGGTAACTTCCTTCTTAATATCGGTCCCGACGGTGACGGTACAATTCCTCCTCTTATGGAAGAGCGTCTTTTAGGTATGGGTAAATGGCTCGAAGTAAACGGCGAAGCTATTTACGAAAGCGAGGTTTACTGTAAAAAGGCTTCCGAGGGCGTATATTATACTCAGCGTGACGGCAATATTTATGCTATCACTGAAAAATTCCCCTCAAAAGCAACTGTTTTCCCCGAAATTGAATATTCACCGGATTACAAAGCCTCTCTTTTAGGCTCAACTGCAGACGTTTTAATTGAAAATGCTGACGGTAAGCTTTCTCTTAAGGCTGATATCTGTTCACCTGAAGACGTTGCTTGCGAGCATCTTTACGTTTTCAAATTAAGTAAGTAATCACATTTTAAAAGTTAGCGGTGGGTTATGGTAAAAGCATTAGGTCATTTTATAACTATAACAAAGCATAGGCATCTCGTTATAAAGCATTGCCGAAAAGCAGGTATCTTTTGGCAAGGCTTAAGGCACGATTTGTCAAAATACTCTTTGACTGAGTTTAAACCCGGTGCGAAATATTATACGGGTAAGCATAGCCCCAATGAAGATGAAAGGGCTCTTTTCGGTTATTCTTTAGCCTGGATACATCACAAGGGCAGAAATAAGCATCATTTCGAATACTGGACTGATTATAATCCTCAGTCAAAGCTTGTTGAACCCGTTGAAATGCCGGTAAGATACGTTGCAGAAATGTTTTGCGATAGAGTTGCCGCAGGTAAAATATATAACGGCAATAAATATACCGACCAAACACCACTTGAATATTTCTTGAAAGCAAAGCACCGCAGAGTGATACACCCAAAAACCTCAGATTTATTGGAGGAGCTTTTGACAATGCTTTCAAACGAGGGTGAAGAGAAAACCTTTAAATATCTTAAAGCGCTTGTAAAAGAAAGTAAGTCTTCAAGGTGAAAACCTTGTTTCATTAATTAAAAAATTGTAAACAATGCGTATTGTATTTATGATTTTGTTGATTTATGAGTCTTTAATGTGTTAGTATTAGTTGAATGATTATTAAAAGCTTTCGGAGGCATAAATGAAAAAAACTATTATTCCTATTATTGCAATAGCAGTTATAATTATTGGTATTGTAGCATTTTCTTTTGTAGATTTTGAAACAACTGTAGATATTCCGAAAACAAGTGATACGGGTGAAGCAGGCGATAATATTTCAAGCGACGGCACACTTGTTACGGTTGTTGAGGTGACCGATAAAGCAGGTGAGGTTGTGGCAACCGAAAAGGTAACCTTCTCTCAGGATGATGTGAAATTCGGTCAGGATTTCTTTGCAAAGCCCAGTGAAGAAACAACGCTTCCCAACGGTATTGCTCCCGACAGATTACAGGCTTTGACAACTCAACCTAATAATATCGCAACAACGAACAGCGATAAAAAACCTGATTCAAATACTGATAAAACAACTTCTACAAATAAACCCTCTACTCAGTCAACTACCGCTTCGGGTACTAAGCCTACTACACCCTCTGTTCCCGAGCAAGAGCTTACAGAGCTTGATATTATAAAATCTCAAAAATATTATTTTTCAGGAAGAATAGTTGACAGTAACGGCAATGTTTCCGTATATAAAATTGCACGTGACGGAAGAAAGTATTCAGCTGTCGCAATGGTAGACGGTCAGGAAATGGGTATTATTTCTAACGATACCGAAATTCTTATAGTTTCTGTTACTGAAAAAACATATATTTCAATTCCTTTAAGCTTTGTTCAGGAAAATAGCAGTGATGATGAAGTGCTTCAAAGCTTTTTATCGGGTGAAGGCTTGAATTCTCAAAGAAACGAAGTTCGCCGTTATACCGCTGATGAAGACGGTGTTACCTATGAGGTAATAGAGTATGAAAACGGCTCAAAGGATTACGTTTACGAAAGTCTTTTGATTAAAACTGTTGGTGCTGATAATTCGGTTTTCTATTATGACGTTGTAACTATAGATTTCCCTGCAAGCGTATTTATGGCGCCCGTAGGCTACGAAAAGAAGGAACTTAGCGAGGTTGGTGCTTCTGAATTTGCAGAGGATTTAGGTGTAAGTATTGAAACAACAGTACCACACGCACATAATCACGATGATGAATAATAAAAAAACTGCCCTCGTAACAGGGGGAGCGAAGGGTATCGGCTCTGCAATTTGCCGTGCTCTTGCAATAGACGGATATAAAATTGCGATTAATTACAATAGCTCTCAAACAGAAGCGGTTGACTTAAAAAACGAGCTTTCAGCTATTACCGAGGTTGAAATTTTTAAAGCTGACGTTTCCGATTCAAAGCAAGTAAAGGAAATGTTTTCTGTGATTGAAAAAGTCTTCGGCGGTGTTGACGTGCTTGTTAATAATGCAGGTATAGCAGGGCAGATGCTTTTTACTGATATTACCGATGAAATGTGGCAGAAAATGATTAACGTTAATTTATCGAGTGCGTTTTACTGTTGCAGAGAAGCCTTGAAATTTATGATAAATAAAAAATCGGGCAGAATCATCAATATCGCTTCTATGTGGGGCGAAACGGGTGCATCTATGGAGGTGCATTATTCAGCCTCAAAAGCGGGTCTTATAGGTCTTACGAAGGCTCTTGCAAAAGAGGTAGGGCTTTCGGGTGTAACCGTTAATGCGGTGTCGCCGGGCGTTATAATGACCGATATGATGAATAGCTTTTCAGAAGCTGATATAGCTGTTTTAAAGGATGAAACTCCGTTGAATTCTTTAGGTACAGCCGAGAACGTTGCTGATGCGGTTAGCTTTCTCGCTTCCGAGAAAGCGGATTTTATAACAGGTCAGGTAATTTCCGTTAACGGCGGATTTGTAATTTAAAATAAAATTAAAAGGGGATAGGCTGGCGGTTTAAACGTTAGCCTATCTTTTATGAAAAAATGTGGATATAAAGGGTGAATAAAATGAATTTTAATGAAATTAAAATAATGTGCAAAGAAATCGGTGCGGACGATGCTGAAATTATTGATACAACTGAAATAGAGTTTAATCCTGCTTTTCGCCCATACTGTGAGGAAAACTTGTGTGGACAATACGGGGGCAATTATTCTTGTCCGCCCGATTGCGGTACAACCGACGAAATGAAGCAAAGAGTTTTAAGTCATAAAAAAGCATTGGTGACAAGAACTGTTTGGGATATAGCCGATATTACCGATTCTGAAAAGGTTAAAGCGGCAAAGAAAATCCATAATGGCTATACGTTTAAAATTATTGAAGAGATGAGAAAAGACGGTCACAACGGTTTTATGATTGGTACAAGCGGTTGCACCCTGTGTGTGCCTTGTGCATTAAAATCGGGTGAGCCCTGTAATTTCCCTGATAAAAGATATTCCTGTATGTCTGCTTATTGTATTTACGTAAAAGCTTTAGCAGAAAAATGCAATATGACCTACGACTATAAAGATGGCAAGTTACCTCTTTTCAGTATGTACGTTTTCGATTAATTTCCTTTGTTTTGTAGATGTTTCACATATATTAAGTGATATGTTGTTATATAATACCAAATAGACATTTTTGGCCCTTTATGGTATATTCTAATTAATCTCAATTAAGGGTGGTAATAATATGAAAATTACGTTTATGGGTGCAGGCAGTACAGTTTTCGCAAGAAACGTTATAGGCGACTGTATGGCTTCCGAGGTTTTAAGAGACAGCGTTTTTGCTCTTTATGATATCGACGGTGAACGTTTAGAGCAGAGCAAAACAATCATTGAAGCTATGCAGAAAACGATGGGTGGCTACGGTAAGGTAGAGTGTTACCTTGGCGTTGAAAACCGCAAGGCAGCCCTTAGAGGTGCAAACTTCGTTGTTAACGCTATTCAGGTAGGTCTTTATGACCCGTGCACTATTATAGATTTTGAAGTTCCTAAAAAATACGGTCTTCGTCAGACTATTGCTGATACTCTTGGAATCGGCGGTATTATGAGAGCTTTAAGAACAATTCCGGTTATGGCTGATTTCGCAAGAGATATGGAAGAGGTTTGTCCCGATGCACTTTTCCTCAACTATACTAATCCTATGGCTATGCTTTCAGGCTATATGCAAAGATATACGGGCGTAAATACCGTTGGACTTTGTCATAGTGTTCAGACTTGTTCAAGTGACCTTTTCCGTGATTTAGGTATGGAGGATAAGCTTGAAGCAAGAAAAGAGCTTATTGCTGGTATCAACCATATGGGTTGGCTTCTTGAAATTAAAGATAAAAACGGCGTTGACCTTTATCCCGAAATTAAAAAGAGAGCCGCAGAAAAGCTTCTTGACCCCGATTATTGCAATAAAGTTCGTCTTGAGTACATAATGAATTTTGGCTATTACTGTACAGAATCAAGCGAGCATAATGCAGAGTATAATATGTTCTATATCAAGAGCAAATACCCCGAGCTTATTGAAAGATATAACATTCCGCTTGATGAGTATCCCCGCCGTTGCGTTAATCAGATTGCAGGCTGGAAAAAAGAATACGAAGAGATGCTTCAAAACGGTGTTAAAGAGCATAAACGCTCAAATGAATATGCTTCTCATATTATGGAATCTATCGTTACAAACACACCTTACGAAATCGGCGGTAATGTTCTTAACAGTAATCATTTGATTACAAACCTTCCTGCTGAAGCTTGTGTTGAGGTTCCTTGCCTTGTTGACGGAAAAGGTGTTCATCCTACCTTTGTCGGCTCATTACCCGTTCAGTGTGCCGCTATGAATATGACAAACATTAACGTTCAGCTTCTTACAATTGAAGCCGCAAGAACACTTAAGAAAGAGCATATCTATCAGGCAGCAATGCTTGACCCCCATACAGGTAGTGAGCTTGATATTGATACTATCAAGAAAATGGTTGACGACCTTATCGTTGCCCATGGCGATTACCTTCCGAAGTACAATTAATCATATAATTAATAAAAGCAGATGTTCCGTATTTCAGGAGCATCTGCTTTTTTGTTATCAGTCGAAAATAACTGCGATTTCGTGAGCAATTGTTTCAAAGGTGTTTCTTAATTTTCTTCCTATTTTCTCAAAGAAGCCTTCTTTTTCATATTCAACGTCAACACCGTTACCGCCGTAGCAACCAATGTTGTTGCTTGTTATTTCGTTACCGAAAAAGTCGGTTTTTAACTCGTCGTCGATTTTCGTGCCTTTGCCGATAAGAGGGGAGTACTTTGAAAGCTCGTAGCTTTTAATTTTCGCAACGTCATCACCTGTAAAGCCGGGCAATTCATTTATTGATTTTGTATCAATAATAGGCTTCATTACGTTGTAATAGCAGTTGTTTTCAAACGTGTTACCTCTTTTTTTGTTATCAAGGTCATAAGCAAAGGTGCTTTTATCGTTCATTACGAAAACGTTGTTTGCAATATATGAGTTGTATATATTCTTGAAATGAAATTCTCCCGAATTGATGATCGTGTTGTTGTAGAAATTCAATTCGTGTTCGCCTGCAGAGCCTACGGCGGTAGTGTTTCTTCCGCCGTTATCGTTAATTGATAAGCAGTAACGAACTGTGTTACCGTGGTGACCGGAATAATTGGGGTTGTTACACATAAATCTCATATTATCGTGAGAGTAAATGTACTGATAAGTGCAATTGTGAGTGTATGAGTCAAAGTCAACGGTCATACCGTCACCAACGTTTTTCTGGCCTGCAATTTCGCAATACTGAATAGTACTGTTTACACTGCCCCAGAACCACATTGCCGCCGTGAAATAAAGAATTTCGCCGTTTTCGTCAACACCTTCGCCCTGACAACAGTCAATTGCACGGCAGTCGGTAACTAAAGCACCGTCACACATACCTATAACCATAGCCTCTGCGTCCATATCGTGAAGATAACAGTCTTGTATAAGAAGACCTGTATTGAAAACGGGGTCGATTTCTTCCTCTGTTTCGCACCAAGGAGTTTCAGCCTCGTTCCATGAACCCCATATAATAAAGCCGTTTGCTACGTCGTATACCTCGCAGTTTGTAATAGTAAGGTTGTTTACGGGGAATCTTGAGGTAGCGGGGAGAGATTTAACCATAACGGCAGCTCTCGCCTTTGCAGCACCTGAACTGAAATCATCTCTCGCAGTTACCTTACCGTTGGGCATGTCGTAAAAATATATGTTATCAAGAATTATTCCTTCTGATTTTTTAGTATTTGTGTTAATCCAAATACCGCCACCGTTAGGTGCGGTAATCGCAATATCGGAAACAGTTATGTAAGAGCAGTCCATAAAGGTTAAAACTTCTTTTGCTTCGTTAGTATAAAGAATTGCTTTTTCGCCGTCGCCGTAAGAGGAAATAACAATAGGCTTTTCTTTAGTACCGCTAACGTCGTTTAAATACACAACGGATTCATATTTACCGCCATTTCTGAAAAGAAAGGTTGTGCCTGGGTTGTAATCAGATATTTTTAACCCGGCTATAGTCTTAACCGCTTCGGATTCACTTAAACCCGTGTTGCTGTCATCGCCGTCAATTGAATCAATGTAGTAAGTTTTGCTACCGTCAACGGCAAATGAAATAAAAGTGAAATTAGTAAGTAATAATGTTATCGTAAGGATAAGTGATAATAAGGCTTTGGTCTTCATACAAAAACTCCTTTTAATAGGTTTGAATGATATCAACTTAATCATTTTAACACCTATATTATTGATATGCAATAATAAATATAATTAAAGATTTGACACAATATTTATTGATGTTCTCATTATATTTTTCGCAACATATCATTGCTTTACTCTTGCATATATGGGTGATATACTTAAATCACAGAATGGATGTGATGACATGTCAGAAATAGGTAAAAATATTACGAAGCTTCGAAAAAAATTAAATATGACACAAGATGAACTTGCAGAAAAGCTCTTTGTTACCCGTCAGACTGTGTCAGGGTGGGAAAACGGCAGAACTCAACCTAATCTTGATATACTTTGCGATTTGTCAGAGGCTTTAGAGTGTAGCCCTCTTGATATAATAAGCGTAAGGAAAAAAAGAATGACCCATCAACTTTTTGTTGCACTTATATACGAATATGAAGAGTCTTTTTATAAAACTGCAAAAGAAATAGTTGTTTCAGATTCACTTTGTGAAACAGTTATAAAAAACACCATTCTGTCTGCTTTTAAACAATTAGAGGAATTTGACGTCAATTCCTTTGAAGAGCAGTTTAATATAATACTTTCGGAAGAATGTAATAAGGTTTTAAACGATAAGCTTATCGAAAAGGAGTGATTACGATGATGAATAAAAACGTTCCGGTTGGTTTTCATAATGCCGTAACGGAGGCTTTAAAGGAGGTTGAGAATATGAATTCTCAAGAAAAAACTAAAAATAAAGTTTTAAGAACAGCTACGGCGGTTCTTATAGCAGCAGTTCTTTTAAGCTGTACTGCATTTGCCTGTAACGAAATATTAAATATTTGGTTTGAAAAAACAGGAAATTATTCAGGAAAGATTGTTTCTGATAAAGAAAATACCGCAACTGCACCTGAATTCGTATCCTTTGAATTGGGATATTTACCTGAGGGTATGAAGCTTTCTGAGACAGAAGCCCCTTATAAATATGATTATAACGGCGGTTTCGGTTTGAGCTTTAATTTCTGGCGAACAGATTCTCTTGATAAAAACGAATACAAAAATATAGTTTCAACAGAGAAAACGTTGTTTGGCAGTAATAGGGCAGAAATTCTTACGGTTAATGACTCTGATATTAAAATTGCATTAATCTATTTTGAGGATATCGGCGTTGTAACCGAATGTTATTTCAACAGCGAGATTGAGTTTTCGGAAATTAAGAAAACTCTCGAAAGCTTAACCGTTTTTGAAACAACAAAAGAGAATGCTGTTGTGTTTGACGGCACAAATGAATTAACGTCATCAGCAGCCGTTGAAAACACAATTGATACAGAAAAAATCTACAAACAAGGTGAAGCCTGCCTTAACGGATATGACCCCTTAAATAACGCATCGTTTTCAATAAAGGTGCTTAAAAGTGAAATTTTAGATAACGTTTCATCAATAGACGTTAGTAGCATTAAAGGTAGCTTTAACTATCAAAACGTAATTAATGATGACGGCTCGTTAAAGGATTACGTAAGAGAAAATATTATTTACGGTGACGGCGTAAATACGGTTGATACAGTTGAGAGTACTGAAACAGTAGGCAGAAGGGTAGTTGCCGTAACCTACGAAATAGAAAACCTCAGCGATATTAAAGGGGAAATGCCTTGTAGCTTTTACCTGAGAAATAAAAACAGCACTTATTTCGAAACAGAGGTTTTCGCTTTATCAGGTCAGGACGGAAACAGCGAACGTTTTTACTTTGTTGAGCTTGACGCGAATGCAACTAAAACTGTTACGATTTATTTTGTAGTAGACGAAGACATTAATTTTAACGATTTGTATATGGTTGTAAGGAATTTTAATATTAACGTTGATATTGCAGAAACGTCTTTAATTAAGCTTGAGTTCTAAAATTTAAAAACAGATGTTCTTAACGGAGCATCTGTTTTTTCTGTATATGAGTAGTTTTTGAAAATCGAATGTAGCCTTCGGCGGTTCAAATCCTCGTTTTTTATAAAAACAAAAATAGAGAATCTACACAAAAAGTGCAAATCCTCTATTTGGTGCCGGTGACCGGACTTGACGGGCTCTGCCCGTCATTCGCTACGCGAACACCCGATTATGTTCGCCTTCGGCGAGACCGGTTCAAGTCC
>JAGBCU010000029.1 GCA_017937865.1 Clostridia bacterium
CCCACCACCGTTCCGATTTAATAAACAATAAAGGATAGTATATTCGCTCGAAATATACTATCCTTTAACCTTTGATTTATTGAAGAACGGTCCCCCTCCCTATTTTGTCTGCGACAAAACAGGGATGAAAAGCTTCGCAAATCTGCAACTTTTTTCCCGCGAAGCCTCTGGCATCTGGGAACTGGCATCTGGCATCTTTGCATTTTGCACGAAGTGCCCCTCAATTTGCCATTTTCCCGTTTGCAATTTGCCATCAGCGAAGCTTTTATGACAGCTCAAACTGTCCCGTATAAAGCTTATAATACTTACCTTTTTCTTCAATAAGTGTATCGTGGTCGCCTTTTTCTATGATTTCGCCGTTTTCAAGTACCATAATAGCATTTGAATTTCTTACTGTTGAAAGTCTGTGGGCGATAACGAAAACCGTTTTACCCTCCATAAGCTTATCCATACCCTTTTCTATAAGGCGTTCTGTTCTTGTGTCGATAGAGCTTGTAGCCTCGTCAAGAATAAGCACGGGCGGGTCAGCAACTGCAGCTCTTGCGATTGCAAGTAGCTGTCTTTGACCTTGAGAAAGGTTGCTGCCGTCGCCCTTGAGCATTGTGTTATAACCGTCGGGAAGTCTTGTAATAAAGCTATCTGCATTAGCAATTTTAGCGGCTTTCACAATATCCTCATGAGTGGCGTCAAGCTTACCGTAGCGGATGTTTTCTTCAACAGTACCTGTGAAAAGGTGAGTATCCTGAAGCACCATTGCAAGAGAGCGTCTTAAATCGTCCTTCTTGATTTTCTTGATATTTATACCGTCGTAGGTGATTTTACCTTCCTGAACGTCATAAAATCTGTTAATAAGATTTGTGATAGTAGTTTTACCTGCACCCGTTGAGCCAACGAAAGCGATTTTCTGACCGGGCTTTGCATATAATGAAACGTTTTTAAGAACGGTCTTTTTACCGTCGTAAGAGAAGGTAACGTCATGGAACCGAACGTCACCCTTTAAGAGCGTGTAGGTAACGCTACCGTCTGCTGAATGGGGATGCTTCCAAGCCCAAATACCCGTTCTTGTTTCCGATTCTGTAATATTGCCGTTTTCGTCTTTTTTTGCGTAAACGAGAGTAACGTAGCCGTCGTCAACCTCGGTAGCTTCATCAATGATTTCGAAAATTCTTTCTGCACCTGCAAGGGCGGCAAGAATACTGTTCATTTGCTGTGAAACCTGACTTATAGGGTTTGAAAACTGCCTTGTATACTGCAAAAACGATGCGAGAGAGCCGATAGTTAAGGCTCCGCCCAAGCCACCGATAAATATATTTAAAAGTCCGTTTTCAACCGTGCCGTTCGTGCTGAGAATAATAAAAGCACCTGCTGTGGCAGTCATAGCGAAATTAAAGTAAGAAAGGTTACCCATTATAGGCATAAGAATACTTGCAAAGGTGTGAGCATTCGTACCTGCTTTTCTGAAGTTTTCATTTATACCTGCAAAGGTTTCGGTTGATTTTTCCTCTCTGCAGAAAACCTTAACAACCTTAAGACCTTCAATAAGCTCTTCAATATATCCGTTAAGATTACCAACCGCCATTTGTTGCTTTCTGAAATATTTTGAGCTTTTTCCGCCGATTGTTTTAATAACGAAAAACATAACGAAAAGCATTAATATAATAAGGCATGTAAGAGCAGGGCTTATATAAAGCATCATTGCAAAAATACCTATAACCGTTATAAGTGAGGAAATTGTCTGCACAAGACCCTGACTTATAGCTTCTCTTATTGTATCAACGTCGTTTGTGAAACGGCTCATAAGCTCGCCGTGGGTATGAGTATCAAAATATTTCAAGGGTAATTCTTGCAAATGGTCAAAAAGGTCTTTTCTTAAAACGTTAAGAGTGCCTTGAGAAACGTTAAGCATTACTCTTGAATAGGCGTATTGCGATGCGGCACCGCATACGTAAATAACACCGAGTAAAATAAGATATTTGATTATCATTGTGAAATCAGACGAGCCGGTTTCCAGCATATTACCGATTTCGTTTATTATAGGCGTAAGAAGATAAGTGCCGAAAATATTAGCGGCGGAGCTTACAATAACAAGGATAAAAACGATTATAAGAAGCGCCTTTTTCTGCGTAACGTATGATAAAAGCCTTGTTAAAGTCTTTTTAGTGTTCTTCGGCTTTTCGAATTTCATTTTGCCTGCGGGACCGGGCCCGTTTTTTTGCTGTTGCGGTTTCTTTTCTGCCATTTTTATCCCTCCTTACTCCATTTTTCCTTCTTGCTGTGAAACGTAAACCTCTTTGTAAATTTCATTACGTGAAAGAAGCTCGTCGTGAGTGCCGATATCGTCAATTTTGCCGTCATCAAGCACAATTATTCTGTCTGCGTGCTGAACAGAGTTTATTCTCTGTGCAATTATAATTTTTGTGGTTTCGGGTAAAAGGTTTTTCATACCCTCTCTGATTTTGCCGTCGGTAGCTGTGTCAACCGCACTTGTTGAGTCGTCAAGAATAAGCACCTTCGGGTTTTTAAGGATTGCTCTTGCGATACAAAGGCGTTGCTTCTGACCGCCCGAAACGTTAACGCCACCCTGACCTAAATCAGTTTTGTAGCCGTCGGGGAAGCTCATAACGAATTCATCTGCCTGAGCAATTTTAGCGGCTTTGCGGATTTCATCAAGAGTAGCGTTTTCGTTACCCCAACGAAGATTTTCTTCAATAGTGCCTGAGAAAAGAACGTTAGTCTGTAAAACCATTGAAACGTTGTCACGAAGCTCTTGTAGCTTGTAGTTTTTTACGTTTATTCCGCCAACGGTAACTTCACCCTCGGTAACGTCGTAAAGGCGGGGGATAAGCTGAACCAGTGAAGATTTTGCACTACCCGTACCGCCGATAATACCGATGGTTTCGCCTGATTTTATTGAGAAATCTATATCCTTAAGTACGTTGTTTTCTGCATTTTTGCTGTATTTGAAGGATACGTTTTTAAATTCGATGCTACCGTCTTTTACTTTTAAATTTCCGTCGGCAGTATCATCGTTGATGTCGCTCTTTTCTTCTAAAACCTCGGAAACACGCTTCATTGAGGTTTTTGCCATAACCGACATAACGAAAATCATTGATACCATCATTAGTGACATAAATATCTGCTGAATGTAGGTAATAAAGCTCATTAAGTCACCTAACTGCATATTACCACCGAGGATAAGCTTTGAGCCTACCCAAAGAATGAGAATAATGCAAGAATAAATTGAAACGGACATAATCGGCCCGTTAAGAATAATAAGCTTTTCTGCAAAAATTGATGCATCCTTTAATTCATCATTTGAAACCTTGAATTTATCCTTTTCGTGCTTCGCTCTTACGAATGCCTTTACAACACGTATTGCAATAAGATTTTCTTGGATAGAGGTGTTGAATTTATCGTATTTTTTAAACATTTTTGTGAAACGCTTGTGAGCTGCAGCACCTATAAGAAGAATAAGTGCAAACATAACAGGCGCTATGCACATAAAAATTAGTGAAAGCTTTTTATTTATGCTGAAAGCCATAATAATAGCCATTGTAAACATAAGAGGTGACCTTACGAGCATACGAATAGCCATCATAAAAGCGTTCTGAATCATATTTATATCAGTTGTCATTCTTGTTATAAGAGAGCCCGTTGAGAATTTATCAACGTTTGCAAAAGAAAAGCCCTGAATTTTCTTAAAAATGCCAAATCTTAATTCTGCACCGAAGCCCATACCGGCTTTTGCTGCGAAGAAAGCCGCTGCCGCACCGCAAATAAGAGATATGCAAGCGAGCCCTAACATAAGAACACCTAATGAAATAATAAGGTCTGTGCCTGTTTTATCTGCAAAGCCGAGATTAATTAGCATATCCGCTATAAAGCTATCCTTCTCGGCTATAGGCTGACCTGAGATTCCGCAGTCAACTATAACAGACATAAGAAGAGGTATAGTAACTTCAATCAAAACCTCTAAAACTATTGCTAAAGGTGAGAGAAGGGCAAACCATTTGTATTTTCCTGCGTATTTTAAAAGATTCTTTATCATAAAGCTTTTTCCTCCTCTTTTTTGCTGTTTATCTTTTCGTTACAGAAATCACCGTTATCAAGATTATTGTAAAGGCGTTTCATTAAATTATTAAGAATTTCGCATTCCTCATCGGTGAAATCCTTGAACATTTCTCTGTCTGTGCTGTCGCAGATTTCCCTGAAGTTTTTTATTGCCGCAAGACCGTTTTCCGTAACGGATAAACGGTTTTTTCTCGAATCGTTTTCATCGGTGATGCGAGAAATAAGTCCCGATTTTTCAAGCCTTTTTATTGACGTTGCAACGCTTGCAGGGGATATATGAAGGCTTTTCGCTAAATCCTTTTGCGTGCACAAATTGTTGTTCATTATGTATTCTAAAATCATAGGCTGACCGTAATACAAGCCCGCCTGCTGAGCTGATTTTGTAATTCGGTGGCGGTGTATTAAGGTAGTTGAAATGATCTGATGAACTAAATCACGGTAAGTCATTTTTTACTCCTTATAAAAATAGTTAAACGTTTAACCAACAGTAATATATAATACCATTTTTTTGAAAATATTTTTTACAATATAGAAATATAAAAGCAGTTTTTTTGTTTTTACAAAAAATTCATATTTCATTTTTTTAGGGAATTAAATACTTTTGCTTTGGTGTATTTAGTCGAAAAACTTGTGCATAATGCACTAAAACGGCTGGAAAAATTTAACTGTCGTGTAACAAAATATATCAAAATATACTTGAAAAAGCTTCTTTAATTTGATATTATTACATTGATATATTATATAAACGGCAGGTGGAAAGGTTGAGTAAGAGAGAAAAAGCTGAAAATTACAACGATTTTCCCCTTTATGTATTTCATCAGGGAAAGAATTTTAAGGCTCAGGATTTTTTAGGGGCTCATAAGATTGAGGACGGCAAATACGTTTTCAGAGTATGGGCGCCTAACGCCGCAAGTATTTTTGTTGTGGGTGATTTTAACGGCTGGAATGAAGAGGCTTCACCTATGGGAAGGCTTAACGAAGCAGGCGTTTGGGAAACCTACATAGACGGCGTTAAAAATTTTGATGCATATAAATTTCTGATTTACACCCCGGAGGATAGAAAGCTTTATAAAGCAGACCCGTATGCAAAGCACGCCGAAACAAGACCCGGCACCGCTTCAAAGATTTTTGAGGGCGATTATAAATGGCGTGACGGCTCCTGGCTTAAAAAAAGAAAAGAAACGAGTGTGTATGATTCACCCGTAAATATTTACGAGGTACACTTAGGCTCCTGGAAACGCTTTGAGGACGGTAACACCTTAAGCTATCGCGACCTTGCAAAAGAGCTTGTGTCATACGTGAAGGATATGGGCTATACACATATAGAGATGCTTCCTGTTGCGGAGTTTCCCTTTGACGGCTCATGGGGTTATCAGGTTACAGGCTACTTTGCGGTAACCTCAAGATACGGCACACCTGACGATTTTAAATATTTCGTTGATGAATGTCACAAGGCAGGTATAGGCGTTATTGTGGATTGGGTGCCTGCCCATTTCCCCAAGGATGCTCACGGTCTTGCCGAGTTCGACGGCTCACCTTGTTATGAATATGCAGACCCCAAAAAAGGCGAGCATCTTGACTGGGGTACAAAGATTTTCGATTACGGCAGAAACGAAGTGCAAAGCTTCCTGATTTCAAATGCTTGCTTCTGGTTTGATGAATACCATATTGACGGCTTAAGAGTTGATGCGGTAGCATCTATGCTTTACCTTGACTACGGTAGGGATGACGGTCAATGGATTCCAAACGTTAACGGCGGTAACGAAAATTTAGAAGCGGTTGCATTTTTGAAACAGCTTAACGAAACGGTGTTTAAGGAGCACGGCGACGTTATGATGCTTGCGGAGGAAAGCACTGCGTGGCCACTTGTTACAAAGCCCGTTTATACAGGAGGCTTAGGCTTCAACTTTAAATGGAATATGGGTTGGATGAACGATATTTTAAAATATTTTTCATTAGACGGTATTTATAAAAAATATAATCACGACCTTATTACCTTCTCGTTTTTCTATGCCTTCAGTGAGAATTTCGTTCTTCCTATTTCTCACGATGAGGTTGTTCACGGAAAATGCTCGCTTATAAATAAAATGCCCGGTAACTACAACGAGAAATTTGCAGGGGTAAGGGCATTTTTAGGTTATATGTATGCTCATCCCGGTAAAAAGCTTCTCTTTATGGGTACTGAATTCGGTCAGTTTATTGAATGGGACTACAAAAAGGGTCTTGACTGGATTCTTCTCGATTACGATATGCACGTTTTGTTGCAGGATTATACGAGAGAGTTAAATAAATTCTATAAAAAGAATTCACCTCTTTGGCAGATTGACTACAGCTGGGAGGGCTTTAACTGGATAGTAAGCGACGATAACACAAACTCGGTTATAGCGTTTACAAGAACAGATGAAAACGATGAAAAAATCGTTGCAGTTTGTAACTTTACTCCCGTTATGAGAACAAGCTACAAAATCGGTGTTCCCGATGCCGAGAGTTACGAGCTTGTTTTCAATTCCGATGCTAAAAAATTCGGTGGCTCGGGTGAAAGAATAAAGAAAACTTACAAGGTCTTTGACGGTGCTATGCACGGCTACAATCATTATATTGAGCTTACCTTACCGCCAATGACAACTCTTTATTTCAGGCAAAAGAAAAAAGAAGAAACGGTAGAGCCTGAGGTAAAGAAAAAAGCTATCGTTAAAAAATCGGCTAACAAGAAAAAAGCCGCTAAATGATAAAAAACAATCATTGATATAATTTTGAAAGGAATGTGACACAAATGGCAAAAAAGACTGAATGTATTGCAATGCTTCTTGCAGGCGGTCAAGGCTCAAGACTTGGTGTGCTTACAAAAAATATTGCAAAGCCTGCCGTTCCCTACGGCGGAAAGTACAGAATTATCGATTTCCCTCTTTCAAACTGTGTGAACTCAGGTATTTATACCGTTGGTGTGCTTACTCAGTATCAGCCCCTTGAGCTTAACGATTACATCGGTAACGGCGGTCCCTGGGACCTTGACAGAGCAAACGGAGGCGTTCATATTCTTTCTCCCTATCAGCAGATAAAGGGTACTGAATGGTATAAGGGTACGGCTAACGCAATTTACCAGAATATACAGTTTATTGACAGATACAATCCCGAATATGTAGCAGTTCTTTCAGGTGACCATATCTACAAAATGGACTATGCAAAAATGCTTCAGTTCCACAAGGAAAAGGATGCTGCTTGTACAATAGCAATGCTTGAGGTTCCGTGGGAAGAGGCTTCCCGTTTCGGTCTTATGTTTACGGATGACGACGGCAGAATTACAGCTTTCGAGGAAAAACCGAAGAACCCTAAGAGCAACAAGGCTTCAATGGGTGTTTATATGTTTACTTGGGAAAAGCTTCGTCAATACCTTATTGATGACGAAAACGACCCCAACTCATCAAACGACTTCGGTAAAAATGTTATCCCTGCGATGCACGAAGCAGGAGAAAGACTTTTCGCATACGGCTTTGAGGGCTATTGGAAGGACGTTGGTACAATAGATTCTCTTTGGGAGGCAAACCTTGACCTTCTTAATCCTAAAGCAAATATCGACCTTAGTGATTCTGCTTGGAAAATTTACGGCAGAGGTGCCGTAACTGCTCCTCAGTACGTTTCCGATAAAGCAGTTATCGAAAATTCAATCGCAGCCGAAGGGTGCGAAATCGAGGGTAAGATTGACTACTCTGTTCTTTTCTCAAACGTTACCGTTGAAGAGGGTGCATTTGTAGATTATTCAATCGTTATGCCCGGTGCAGTTATTAAAAAGGGTGCAGTTGTACAGTATGCAATGGTTGCTGAAAATGCAGTTATTGAAGAGGGTGCAGTTGTAGGTGAAAACCCCGAAAAATGCGATAACCTTGAAAATTGGGGTGTCAGCGTTGTGGGTGCCGGCGTTACTGTTGGTAAAAACGCAGTAGTTAAAGCACAGTCAATGATTTCAGAAGATGTTAAGGAGGGCGAAACAGTATGATGCCGAAAAATGTTCTCGGAATAATTTATTCCAATTCTTACGATGCTTCTCTTGGTGCTCTTACAGCAAGAAGAACTATGGGCTCAGTTCCCTTTGGCGGAAGATACCGTCTTATAGATTTTGCTCTTTCAAACTTTGTTAACTGCGGTATTACAAAGGTTGGTGTTATTGCAAACAGTAATTTCCATTCTCTTATGGACCACGTAGGCAGCGGTAGACCCTGGGACCTTTCAAGAAAGGTTGACGGTCTTTATATGCTTCCTCCCTTTACCCCCCGTCAGACAGAGCTTGACGCAAACGACAGAATCGAAGCTCTTAACAGAATTATGGATTTTATTTCCCATTCAAAACAGGAGTACGTTCTTTTAGTTGACTCAAACGTAATTTGCAATATCGATTTATCAAAGCTTTTCAATTTCCACGAGGAAAAGAATGCTGATATTACAATTGCTTACGCAAACGGTAAAGCACCTAAGCTTGGAAGAACAATGGCGTTAAGCCTTGACGAAAACGATAAGCTTACCGGCGTTGGTATCGACGTTAAAACTGATAGCGACGTAAACTATTCTGCAAATATCATCCTTATAAGAAAAGCTCTTCTTGAAAGACTTATCGGTGATGCAGAAAGCTATGCTTACACAAGCTTCGAAAAAGATTTGATTCAGAAAAACGTTTCTCATCTTAATATCTATGGCTATAAAATCAATGATTGGAACTGCACAATTGACAGCGTTGAAACATATTTCAATGCTAATATGGCTCTTCTCGAAAAGGCTACCAGAAAGAGTCTTTTCTCTGCAGAAAGACCTGTTTATACAAAGGTCAGAAACGATATGCCCGTTGTTTACGGTATCGGCTCAAAATGTGAAAACTCACTAATCGCCGACGGTTGCCAGATTGAAGGTACTGTTAAAAACAGTATTATCTTCAGAGGTGTCAGAGTTGCAAAGGGTGCAGTTGTAGAAAATTCAATTCTTATGCAGGATGCATTCGTTGGTGAGGATGCAAAGCTTAACTGCGTAATTATGGATAAAAATACTGTTATCACACCTAAGAAAACTCTTAGCGGTGATAAGAGCTATCCCTTGTTTGTAGGTAAAGAAATCGTTATCTGATTTTTTTACATTATTGGTTTTGTGAGGTGTGAAAAATGGGCGTTTGTCCTGTATGTAACTGTAAAACAGATGAGCTTGATTTTACGGCTCATAATATTGGCGGTAAAGAGTATAAAATATGTTCCTTTTGTCACCGTCAGTTAAAGGGCTTTGACAATAATTCAGAGCCTTCAGAAGCACAGTTAAAGTGGCTCTGGGCGGTAATAGGAAAAGATATTCCCGACAGAGATGAGTTTTTAAAAGCAGAGCTTGAAAAAATAAGCGCCCAACATTCACAAAACACCTTTGCGGTTGAAAAAACTCAACCCGTTAGTCAGAAAGCCCCTGCGGCTTACGGAGCAACAACTCCGCCACCTGCTAAGAAAGCCTCGTCCGCACCTGTTCAAAGCGACAATGAAATTATAAGACAGCTACAGCAAAGGGTAGAGGGGCTTGAAGCAGAAATAAGAATGATGAAGAGAAAGCAAATGATTAAAACTATAATTGAGTTAGGCGCACCGATTGCTATGCTTATTCTTCTTCTTATTGTTTTCTTTGCATCGGGACTTTATGACTCAATTCAGCAAATAATAGGTATGGCAGGCATTTAATACGCCTTTCCCAATTTTACCTATGGACTTTACAAGCAATTTTTGGAGGTTATTATAATGAAAGTTTTATACGCCGCAAGCGAGGCTCTTCCTTTTATAGCAAGTGGTGGGTTGGCAGACGTTGCAGGCTCGCTTCCTCAGGCTTTAAGAAAAAGACTTATCGGTTGCCGTGTTGTTATGCCTCTTTATGACGGTATAAAGCAAGAGCTTAAGGACTCAATGAAATTTATTACAAATATTTCCGTACCTGTTGCCTGGAGAAGGCAGTATTGCGGTATCTTTGAGGCAAGAGCAGGGGGAGTAATATATTATCTTCTCGACAACCAATATTATTTTAAAAGAGATGCCCTTTATGGCTTCTATGATGATGCAGAAAGATTTGCATTTTTCTCAAGAGCAATTCTTGAAATTCTTCCCCATATAGATTTCAAGCCCGACATTATTCACTGTAACGACTGGCAGACTGCTCTTACACCCCTTTATTACAGTACAATGTATGCAAATCAGCCCGGCTACGAAAATATAAAAACAGTTCTTACTATTCATAACATTCAGTATCAGGGTGTTTACGGTGAAGAGCTTTTGGATAACGTTGTCGGTATTGACCACGCTCACAAGAGCCTTATTGAGTATGACGGTGCCGTTAACCTTATGAAGGGCGGTATTGAGTGCGCAAATGCAGTTACTACCGTTAGCCCCTCATACGCAAAGGAAATTCTTGACCCTTGGTATTCACACGGTCTTGATACGATTCTTCGTGAGAGAAGCTACAAATTAAGAGGTATTCTTAACGGAATTGACGTTGAAAACTATAATCCTGAAACAGATAAGGATGTTTTCAAAAACTATTCTGTTGACAATATGCGAGGAAAAGCAGTAAATAAAAGAGAACTCCAGAAGCTTTTAGGGCTTCCGGAGAAAAGTGATACTCCCGTTATGGGTATGGTTTCAAGACTTGTTTCTCATAAGGGTCTTGACCTTTGTAAAGCAGTTCTTGACGAGCTTCTTTCGACAACTGATATTCAGCTTGTGGTTCTCGGCTCCGGCGATTATCAGTATGAAGAATTTTTCAGAGGTCTTGCAGAAAGATATCCCGACAAGGTTGGCCTTTGCTTAGGCTTTATTCCTGACCTTGCAAGAAAAATTTATGCAGGCAGCGATATGTTCCTTATGCCCTCAAAGAGTGAGCCCTGCGGACTTTCACAGATGGTTGCTCTTCGTTACGGCTCAATTCCGATTGTTCGTGAAACAGGCGGTCTTCGCGACTCTGTTCGTGACAGCGGTGACGGTGAGGGTAACGGCTTCGTATTCTCATCCTACAATGCCCACGATATGCTTCACGCTATAAAGAGAGCGGTTGCAGGCTATCAGGATAAAAAGGGTTGGCCTATTCTTGTTAAGCGCGCTATGGAAAGCGATAACAGCTGGGGCAAATCTGCAAATGAATATATAAGAATGTATAAAGAAGTTCTCAAAGGTTAATTTGAAAATTAACGTAAAAAATCGACCCGAAGTTTAATACTATGGTTGACATAGCACATTACTTTGTGGTTTAATTTTCAGGCGGTTTGATACTGTTTGCCGTCTTTTTGAGAATCCCCTCGATTCCTTTAATGACGGCCTCGATACTTTTCGGTTCGGGGCCGCCGTATCGTCTTGAGTTATCGTTCTTTTCGGGGAAATCAGAAAGATAGCTTTCAGTTAAAGCGAGGCAAAAGGCTTGCGCATATTGAGGGGGAAGGCTAAACCATCTTTTAGGAATATAGCCCTTCTGTGCCGCGGCAAAAAGAGTTCGGTAAAGAGTTGCGGCGTAAAGAATATCAGCATATTCACCTGCTTGATAAGAGCCTGCATTCATTCTTTCGTGGGTCATAATAGCCGCACGGTAAATTGAACGGGTATTGAAAATAGAGTCTTCTTCTCGGTCTTCCAGTTGCTCTGTATCAAGACCTGAACGGCTTTGAGTTCTTCCTAAAATATAGTCTGCGGTAACGTCGTAATAATCGCAGACCTTACATAAAAACGAAAGACTGTATTCGCGAATGCCTTTTTCATAATGAGATAAAAGTGCTTGTGATAAGCCTAAATCAGCGGCGGCTTCCTTTTGGCTTATGCCTTTTTCGGTGCGAAGCTCAACAAGTCTTTCGCTAAAATTATTTTTTTCCATATTTTCACATCCTAAGCTTAATTAAAGTTTAGTATAATTTATTGATTAAAAATATACAGTGTGTATAATAATACACTATTTCACAGGAGAATGCAATGAAAACTTATACAATTCATTTTATTCGTCACGCTCTTACTCAAGGCAGTATTGACGGTAGATACATCGGTCAGACCGATGAGGAGCTTTGCAAAGAGGGTATAGAGCAGTTAGAGGCAATGAAAAAGGATTACGATTATCCCTATCCCGACGTTGTTTTTACAAGCTCATTAAAAAGATGCAAACAAACGGCAAGCATTCTTTACCCCGATAAAAATTCTATTGAAATGAGAGGCTTTGACGAGTGCGATTTCGGTGAGTTTGAGGGTCATACTGCCGCGGAATTAGAGCCCTACGAGGAGTTTTCACAGTGGCTTTCAGGCGGTGAGGACGCCCGTCCTCTTAACGGTGAGAGTAACTCCGAGTTTGCAACAAGAGTCTGCGATTGCTTTGTAAAAACCGTTGACGGTATGATAAAAACAGGCACCAAAAGTGCGGCTATAATAACTCACGGCGGAGTTATTATGAGTATTCTTGCAGCCTTCGGTGTTCCTGAGCTTCCAATGACAGAATGGCTTTGCCCCTCAGCTTGTGGTTATACCGTACGTATAACGCCGAGCCTTTGGAGCAGAATGAAAAAGTTTGAGGTTATAAACGAAGTGCCTGCTGAGCCACTTACTGCATCTCAGGAGGAAATGCTTTGGGATTATTACAGCGAGCTTCCCGAGGATGACGATTTTGATTGGGATATCAGCGAGGAGGATTTACGTGTCTGATTATAGAATTTTTGCAAATCACGCCCACCTTTTTCCGAAAAACACAAAGCCTGACGGAGATATAGACCACCTTAAACAGCTTATGGATGAATGTGGTATCGAAAAGGCGGTTTGTTTTGCTCCTTTTCAATCTCAGATGGAAAGATATGAATTAACACAGAATGCAAACGAATGGGTTGCAAATGAAATAAAAAATGATGAACGCTTCGTTGGCTTCGGTACGGTGCATTTTGATATAGGTAACCTTAAAGAGCAGGTAAAACAAATTGCCGATTTAGGTCTTTTAGGTATTAAAATTCACCCCGCCGCACAAGAGGTAAAAATAGATTCACCTGAGCTTTTTGAGGTTTACGAGCAGGCACAGGAGGATAACCTTTTCTTGTCCTTTCACACGGGTCTTCATTGGCACAGAATTGCCGATTATCAAATGCTCCTTTTTGATGAGGTTGCCTACAACTTTCCGAAATTAAAATTCAGTATGGAGCATATAGGTGGCTACAGCTTTTTTAAAGAGGCTCTTCTTGTTATGAATAACAATTCCCGAGAGGAAACTGACCACGTTTTTGCAGGGTGGACAAGTATAAATATGGAAGAGGATTCCTTCGGTAACGAAATCGAGGGTGCATGGTCAATAACAGATAAACAGCTTTGCACCCTTATCCACCAAACAGGTAACAAACGAAGCGTTTTCGGACTCGATACCCCGTATGCAGATGCCCAAAAGATAACAAAGGCTATCAATCGCATTAAAAATCTCCCCATTCCCGAAGAAGCAAAAAGAGGAATACTCGGAGATAATTTGAGAGAAGCGCTTGGGATTAAATAAGTTGCAAATGGCAAGTGGCAAATTAATTGCGAAGTGCGGAATGCGAAGTGCGAAATGTAGATGCCAGATGCTTTGCAAAATGGCAAATGGCAAATGGCAAGTGGCAAATTTCGGAACTGCGTTGGCAATTGTAATACTCACTACGTTCGCTAATGAATGATGAATAATGAATAGTGAATAATGAATAATTAAGGGTCTGCGACGGCAATATAATTTGCTATCGCAGACCTGTTTTTATTGTTAAAGTAAATTGATGCGAAGCCTTACCTCCCTGTTTGCTTTAGCAAATAGGGAGGGGGACCAACAGCTTTGCTTTTGGTGGTGGGTAGTTCTCTTACGTCTTAGGTTTAGACGGATAGAAAAAACTATTTATCCCTCTTTTTTACCGCAGGTAAAAAGG
>JAGBCU010000030.1 GCA_017937865.1 Clostridia bacterium
GCCCTCTTGCGGTACCCAAAATTGTTTGCTCGCTATTCGCTTCGCACAATTTTGACCGCTACGCCAACTCACACTCCCTGTTTCCGCCACCGGCGGCGGTCGTGTTCCTTGCCCTCTTCGAAGAGAGGTACACCGCCTTTGCAACTTTTTTTAATTAGTAAGTTTATTCGCTCCCTGGCGAAGCTTTATAATCGCCACCACAGTTCCGAAATTTGCCACTTGCCATTTCCAATTTGCCATTTTGCGAAGTCTCTGGCATCTGGGAGCTGGCATCTGGCATCTACACTTTGCATTTCACATTTATAATTGCCGTCGCAGACCCGACATTCCTCACTTCTAACTCCTCACTCCTAACTGCGAGTGAAACGAGCTTATTATTTCTTTTTAACCTTATTAAGCATTGCGTTTACTTCTAAGATTTGTTCTTTTGTAAATTTACCGCCAAGCATCATAAAGGTGCGTTTTATTGTGAAGCCTTTGACCATACCGTACATAGATTTAATCATATCTTTTGATATACTGTCAAAGCTGAAGCCCATAACCTCTGCTTTGCCGTCCTTTGTGCCTTTTGAGGTTGCTTCTTTAACGAGCATTAACAACTTCACAAGAGCTATTTTACCCTTAAAGCTTTTCATAATATCGCCGATTGTATCGTTGATAGAATAGTAACCGTCGGGAGTTGTGATTTCAAACCAGTTAATAACCTGATTTTCCTCTTTCATTATATAGCTTTCGTTAGGTGTATCAACCTTGTTGATTGTAGCAGTATCTGAAAGCTCACCTGCTTTAGCCTCAAGAGTTGAGGTGCCCTCATTCTTTACGTCAAAATAGAAGAAGGGGTATTTACCTTTTTTCTGCTTTCCTACACTTTCACCGTTTTTGAAAAGCTCAACCTCGTCGCAGTTTGAATAAACGGTAACCTTTGTTACGTCTTCAACACGGTCAATATATTTCTTTGAGCAAATATGCACCATAGGTTCGGGATTAAGCCAAGCCTTATAAGCATAGAAGGAATCCTTTTTATACTGACGGTCAAAGGTTACAAGACCCTTGTGATTCATACCGTTTTCGCCACCCTCAGCACGTGCATCGGCAGCAAAATCAAACATATTCCAGACGTGAGTTGCCCAGAGGTAAGGTCTGTCGGCAATTTGTTTTATAAGCTCTTCGTGGTAATATGACTGATATTCTTCAGTATAGTCACCCTGAGTGGGTTTAGAGGTGTGCCAATCAAGAGCTTCACAGCCATATTCGCTGATACCGATGGGCTTGTTTGGGTATCTCTTGTGGAAATCATCAAACCAAGGACCGTTCATATCAGTAGTACCGCCGTACCAACCAAAGTAGTGGTTATAGGAAAGAATATCACTGATTTGTGTGATTTCAGAATCGGGAGAACACATTGTAACGGCTGCCATTGTAGTAGGACGGGTAGAGTCCATATCGTGACAAAGCTTGTTAAGAATCTTGTGGTTCTCAATAAGATCGGGGTCAGAGCCACCGGTAATTGTGATTTCGTTTGAAAGCCCCCATGTTACGATACAAGGGTGGTTATAATTCTGTGCGATTAACTCCTTCATCTGAGAAATTGTATTCTCTCTGCCTTTAGGCATATGTTTTGAAATGTAGGGGATTTCAGCCCAGATTATGAGACCGGCTTCATCGCAAAGATTATAAAAATCCTGTGAGTGCTGATAGTGAGCAAGACGAATTGTTGTAGCACCGACCTCAAGAATAAGGTCAATATCTCTCTTGTGGTCTTCAATTGAGAGGGCGTTACCCTTGTTGGGGTAATCCTGATGACGTGAAACGCCACGAAGGGGATATTCTTCACCGTTAAGGATAAATCCTTTATTTGCATCGACCTTAAATGAACGGCAACCGAAGGTAGTTGAAACTGTATCAACAGCTTCGCCGTCTTTTGTAAGAATTGCCTCTAATTTATAAAGGAATGGGTCTTTTCTGCCGTTCCAAAGGTGTACGTTTTCAATTGTTGCAACGGCTTTGGTGCTTGAAGCATCAACTGATGCTTCGAAAATAACCGCATCACCGTCGAGAATTTTATAATTAACAGTAGCGTTTTCAGGGTTTGTAACAAAGCTTTCGATTGTAATATCTGCATTTTTACCGTTTACAACGGGTGTAACCATAACACCGGGAGCACCGAAGTAATCTAAATCAAAATGAGTAGCGGGAACGCTTACGATTTTAACGTCACGGTAAATACCGCCGTAGAAGGTAAAGTCTGCAACCTGCGGATAAACGAAATCGTTAGGTGTGTTATCAACAGAAACGGCAAGAAGGTTTGTTTCGTTGATGTCATTTTCGGGAATTAAAGCTCTGAAACGAGAGTAGCCGCCGTGATGAACAAGGAGAGATTTACCGTTCCAGAAAACCTCAGCAGAGGAGTTAACACCGTCAAATTCAAGATAATTCTTTTCGCCGGTAAGGTCAGCCTTACTTATTTCTTTACAGTAATAGCAGGTTTGACGCTTGTAGTCGTTACCGCCATCCTGACCGTCGGTACCGTTCCAGGTGTGAGGTAAATTGAGTCTTTCCCAATCGGTAGGGTTTGCTTTTGGAACTTCCTTGGCTACCATTGAAAAAAGCCAGCCGTTGTTAATGTTTAATACATTTCTCATTACATTTTTCCTCTCTTTCTACTAAGGGATTTGAAGAAATTTATTGTTTGTCTTGATGGTGTTAAAAGGCAGATTATAGGGAATATTTCAAGTCTGCCTAAAAGCATATTTGCTATGAAAACTAATTTTGAAAGAGTATTGTAGTCGCCGAAATTACCTGTGGGACCGACTGCACCTAAACCGGGACCGATATTGTTAAGAGTAGCAATTACACCGGTCACATTTGAAACGGTATCCATTTTATCAAAGGAAATTATGATGAGTGAAACTGCAAAAATAAGCACATAAATAACTAAATAAGCGGAAGCACTTCTTACTGTTTCGTTACTTACTTTTTTGCCGTCAAAGGTTAAAACTTTAATTGTTCTCGGGTGAGATATAGAACGGACCTCTTTTGCAGCGTTTTTTATTATAATCATCATTCTCGAAACCTTAAAGCCACCGCCCGTACTACCTGCACAAGCACCTATACACATAACAGCAAGAAGTAATATTCTTGAAAGCTCGGGCCATTTATCGAAGTCTGCAGTGCTGAAGCCGGTTGTTGTCATAACAGAGCTAACCTGAAATGCTGCATGACGGAAGGCTTCAAAAATAGAAGTGTAGTAGTTGCTGATATTTACTGTGATGATTATTATAGTACCTGCCATAATACCCAGATACGCTTTGATTTCGGAGCTTTTAAAAGCATCTTTAAAACGTTTGAGAAGTAAAAGGAAATAGAAGTTAAAGTTTATGCCAAAAAGTGCCATAAAAACTGTTATAACGCCTTGGCAAAAAACATTGTAATCAGCAATACTACTGTTCAGAACACCGAAACCGCCTGTACCTGCAGTACCGAAGGTAGTTGTAATTGCGTCAAATACGGGCATTCTTCCTATAACAAGAAGAATAAATTCAAGGGCTGTAAGTCCTAAGTATATACCGTAAAGAATACGGGCAGATTTGCTCGAACGGGGAACAAGCTTTTCAACCGTAGGCCCCGGGCTTTCTGCTCTCATAAGGTGAATATCGCCACCGCCACCTGAAAGGGGTAAAACTGCCATAACGAAAACAAGAACACCCATACCGCCAATCCAATGGGTAAAGCTTCGCCAGAAAAGCATTGATTTTGAAAGCGCTTCAACGTTTGACAATATGCTGGAGCCTGTTGTTGTAAATCCTGAAACGGTTTCAAAAACCGCATCAATATAATGGGGGATTTCACCACTTAAAAAGAAGGGTAAGGCACCGAAAAGACTTAAAACTATCCAACCTAAAGAAACGATTATAAGACCGTCTCTGGCATAGATGGTCGTGTCTTTTGGTTTACATTTTACAAGTATAAAACCGCAAATAACAAGAATTGCAATAGAAAATAAAAAGCTTGTTACTACGTTTTCGCTGAAAATAAGGGCTACCGCAGTAGGAAAAAGCAATAATCCTGCTTCACATAAAAGAAGAATACCCAGGACGTATGCTATCATTCGTCTATTCATTTGATTTTCACCTTTATAGTAGAATGTGTATTAGAATGTTTTTGTTCAGTTACACATTTTTTTGAAATTATAAATTATGCTAAAATGTCATCAATTCTTGCAAGACGCTCCGTTGTTGTAACAACAACTACAGAGTCACCTGCTTTTAAAACATCAGAGCCTCGAGGGATAATAACCTCGCTCCCTCTTGTTATAGAGCCTAAAAGAATATTAGGTCTTAAATTAAGTGTTTGTATTTCTTTTTCTGCAAGCTGACTGTCTTCGGGTACACGGAATTCTATAGCTTCAACCTTATTGTTGATAATTCTGGTTAGTTTCTTTACTTCGTTTTTAGCATTACCCGCAACTCTTGAACGAACGTGTTTTAAAATAATGTTTGCAGTTGTGAATTTTGGGTAAACAACGCTATCAATTTCGAGCGTTTTAATAACCTCTCTGAAAAGGGTGTGGTTGACCTTTGTTATGGTTTTGATTTTTGGTGAAGCGCTTTTTGCGAAAAGAGAAAGAACAATATTTTCTTCATCAATACCCGTTAAGCAACAAAAAGCATCTGCTTCTTTAAGCCCTTCTTCAAGAAGAAGGGAACGGTTAGTTCCGTCACCGTGAACAACGTTAACGTCAGGAAGGGCGTAACTGAGATTCAAAGCAGTATTCAAATCTTTTTCAACTATAGTTGTGCTTATATGAAGATGTGATAATATCTTTGCAAGATAAACGGCAATTTTACCGCCACCGATAATCATAATATTTCTTATATCGTTAGCTCTGTAGCCTATTTGCTTGAAAAATTCGGGTGCAGTTTTTGAGGGAGCGAGGATTGCAACAACGTCGCGGTCTTCAACAACAAAATCACCGGTTGGAATAAAAACGTCCTCGCCACGTTCGATAGCACAAACGAGAGCCTTGGTTTTGATTTTTGCGAAAGAATCTTTTAGAGCCTTACCGCATAAGGTACAGCTTTGGTTTACGGTAAAGCTTATAAGGTCAACCTTACCGTGACCGAAAAAGTCAACATTTTTTGCAGTGGGGAATTTTAAAATTCTTTGGATTTCAGCTGCGGCTTCACGCTCGGGATTTATTGCCATTGCAAGACCAAGGCTATCTTTAATAAGCCTTAAATCGTCGCTGTATTCAGGGTCTCTTACACGGGCGATAGTGCTTTTAGCACCAAGCTTTTTAGCAAGAAGACAGCTGAGAATATTAAGCTCGTCACTACCCGTAAGGGCAATGAGTAAGTCGCATTCATCAACGCCTGCACTTTCAAGCACCTTTTTTGTAGCACCGTTACCGATAATACCGATAACATCTATATCCTGAAGAGTATCGTTTATAACGTCTTCGTTAGTATCAATAATTGTAATATCGTGCATTTCCTGAGATAATTGCTCGGCAACTGTGTAACCAACCTTGCCGATACCTACAACAATAATATTCAAAACCAGTACTCCTCTCGGTTTTACATATTTTTATACGTTTACCATTATATAGCACTTTAAACCATAAAGCAATAAATAATTTATCTATAAGTGTTACAGAAGTGTTACAGGTTGGTATTGCAATTATCAAAATATGTAGGTATAATATATAGAGTTTATTTGGGATGTGATGATTTTGGGTGAAGCTCTTGCTTGGGTTATGGCAGTATTTGCTGTAATCGGTGCTCTTGATAAAATATTCGGTAACCGCCTTAAGTTAGGTGATGAATTCGAAAAAGGAATTCTTACCTTAGGTCCGTTGTCACTTTCTATGTTAGGTATGATGACCATTGCTCCCGTGCTTGCGGATTTACTTTTACCGATAATTACACCTGTTTCTGCAGTTTGCGGATTTGACCCCTCTGCCCTTGCAGGAATTCTTATTGCAAACGATATGGGTGGTGCGGCTTTGGCAGATTCCGTTGCTACGGATAAGCTTTTAGGCTCGTTTCACGGTCTTTGCGTTGCTTCAATGTTAGGTGCTACAGTTTCTTTTACAATCCCGGTCGCTCTTCATTCGGCTAAAAAAGAAAATCATGACGACGTGCTTTTAGGTCTTCTTTGCGGTATTGCTACAATTCCTGTAGGGTGCTTTATTTCCGGTCTTGTTATGGGTATATCGCCCTTAAAGGTTTTATTAAATCTTGCTCCTGCACTTATTATTTCTTTGATTATAGTAATAGGTCTTTTGAAATTCCCCAAAGGCACAATAAAGGTTTTCTCAATATTCGGTAAATTTATCAGTATTATTATAACCTTTGGTCTTGCTTTAGGCATTTTCCAGACTCTTACAGGAAAAATTATTATTGAAAATACAGCACCTCTTAATGAAAGTGCTATAACAGTATTCACTATTTGTATAACTCTTGCAGGTACGTTCCCGTTAATTGCTATTATTTCAAAAATATTAAAAAAGCCTCTTACCGCATTGGGTAAGAAGCTTGAATTAGATGAAACCTCGGTTATCGGGCTTATTGCTACACTTGCTAACAGTATTGCAACTATGGAAAGTTCAGATAAAATGAATAAAAAGGGTAGGGTAATGAATCTCGCATTTGCGGTATCTGCTGCGTTCGTATTCGGTGACCACCTTGCATTTACACTTTCTTATAACGACGAGCATATTTTAGCTGTTATTATAGGTAAGCTCGTAGCAGGTTTATCGGCTCTTGCAGTTGCTGATATTATGGTTAAGCCGAAAAGCTTAAAGCAAAAGCTTTTCAGATAATCTCTTGCTCAATAAGACGTGCCGGTTTAAGAGATGCGAAATCATTTCTTGCTATATGCATTTTTTCGTGTGCAAGTGATTTTTTCTTGGCTTCATCTGAAAGGTCCTCGTTAATATAAATATTAAAATCGCCGTTTGCATCGGGTATGGTAAATGCCCTGATTGTAAGCGGCATTTTTATTTGTCTTACTATTAATTTGCTCAATTTATACTCCTTTATATATCAGTCGTTGTTACCTACTATTGATTTAACGACGCTTATAACTGCATCAAGCTGCTCTTCATTTGCTTTTTTTGACATATCGAAGAGTAGCTTTCTTTTTTCGAAAAGCTCGTCTTTTTTTATATCTACTAAATCGTTAGTGTTATCAAAATAATCAAGTGAAACGTTAAAGTAGTTTGCTATTTTTTTTAATGTTTGAGTGGAAAGAGTTTTCGTTCTGCCGTTTTTTAAATCGGATATTGTGCTTTTAGGAATTCCCGCTTCTTTACAAAGCTGTGCTATTTTAATTCCTTGTTGTTTGCATAAAAATTCTATTTTGTTGTGCATTTTTAACAATCACACCTTTCAGGTTTTGTGCAAAAAATAGAAAAACGAACAAATGTTCGAAAATGGGTGGAAAAGTTCAAAATCCCGTACTATAATATGCACGTAGTTCGGAACACCGTACAAATTACAATAATAATATAAGTTATTTTACGGCGTTTGTCAATACCATAAATCGTACAAGGAGGATTTTTATGAGTAAAACTATTGAGAGCGTTATTGAATGCCCTTTTTATTTAGAGGAGGGAGAAGGCTTTATTGCTTGTGAGGGTTTATTAAAGAAGAGTGCTTGTAAGCATACTTTTCCTACTGATTCTGACAAAAGACAATATGAAACAGATTTCTGTTGTGTTAAAGGCGGAAGAAATTGCCCACATTACAGAGCAGTTGCAATTCTTTATGAAACGGGGAAAAGAGTGTGAAGGGCTTGTTTTTCTTGTTTTTTAAGCTGAGGGGTGGTGGAAAAACCTTTGAGTAATGGAATCAACAATATTGAAGAAAAAAACGAAAGTATAAAAGCTAAGAATAAAAACAGTAACGACGGTTTAAAAAAAGTTTCGTCGGCTGCGGGAAATATGAGTGCATTAATTGATGACATTGTGAAAAGAGCACGTAAAAATTTTAAGGATACGGGAAAGCCTGATGTTGACGCAAAGTTTTTAAAGGATAGCGTCGGTGCACTTAAGGAGCTTTACGAATTGTTAGAGGAAAGCGATGCTTTCGGTAATAACAGCGACGGTGTTGTGATTCGCTTCGACGCCAAAACAGAGGAGTGGAGTAATTGAAGGAGCTTATTATTTCTGAACCGAATAAAAAGCAAGAGGAGTTTTTCAAATGCTCTAAAAGGTTTATAGGCTACGGTGGTGCAAGGGGCGGCGGAAAATCGTGGGCTTTGAGAACTAAATTTATTTTACTCGCTTTAAAGTATGACGGGCTTAAGCTTTTGCTGTTAAGGAAAACCTTGCCTGAATTAAGAGAGAATCACCTGTTGCCGATGCTTTCACAGCTAAACGGAATAGCCCGTTATAAAAGAGATGAAAGGGCTTTTATTTTTCCGAACGGCTCAAGAATTCGCTTAGGCTATTGCGACAGCGAAAATGATATTTATCAGTATCAGGGTCAAGAGTATGACGTTATAGGTGTTGAGGAATGCACACATTTTACTTTCCAACAGATACAGTTTCTTACTACCTGCAACAGAACAACAAGAACAGATTTCAAGCCGAGAATGTATTTTACGGGAAACCCCGGCGGAGTTGGTCATAACTGGTTTAAAAGGCTTTTTGTAAAAGGCCGTTTTGAAAACGGTGAAGACCCCGATGATTACGTGTTTATTCCGGCAACGATAGACGACAACACTGTTCTTATGAAAACAAATCCTGAATACGTAAAGGTTCTTGATGCATTACCCGAAAAGCTTCGTCAGGCACACCGATTTGGTAATTGGGATATATTTGACGGTCAGTTTTTCGAGGAATTCAGAGATTGTAAGGAGCATTATGAAGACGGTGTAAATACTCACGTTATCGAGCCTTTCGAGATTCCTCGCGACTGGACAATATACCGTTCCTTTGACTTCGGATATGCAAAGCCCTTTTCTTGTGCCTGGTGGGCGGTAGATTATGACGGAAGGTTATATAGAATTCTTGAATTGTACGGTTGCACTAAAACGGCAAACGAGGGCGTGAAATGGCCACCGGAAAAGATATTTTCTGAAATCGCAAGAATTGAAAAAGAGCATAGGTGGTTAAAGAATAAACAGATTATAGGAGTTGCCGACCCGTCTATATGGGATGCCTCAAGAGGTGAGGCGATTATTGAGGCGGCAAACAGAAACGGCGTGTATTTTACAAAGGGTGATAACAAGCGTTTGCCGGGTTGGATGCAGGTCCATTA
Source organism: Clostridia bacterium (assembly GCA_017937865.1). Taxonomy (GTDB): domain Bacteria; phylum Bacillota; class Clostridia; order Oscillospirales; family Acutalibacteraceae; genus DTU089. The sequence continues at coordinate 9,267 of JAGBCU010000030.1, forward strand.
CCGTTTAAGCTTTGATGATAACGGGATTCCTATGATGTACGTGTTTAATACGTGTAAGGGCTTTATAAGAACTGTGCCGGAGCTCAGCTTTAGCGTAACTAACCCCGAGGACCTTGACACAACGGGCGAGGACCATATTGCTGACGAGGTCAGGTATATGTGTATGGCAAGACCCATTAAACCGACTTATAAAAAGCAGTTGGCTTCAATCGGTGACGACCCGTTGGATTTATATAGAAGCTCAAATTATTAATAGCTTTCGGTGAATTAAAAGGAGTATTTATGAAAAAAGATATAAAAAACAATACAGATAAAAGCGTAGCGGAAAAACCTGAAAGGGTTGTTAAAAAAGGCTATGAAAAGGATGATACCGGATATGAAGTCGGCAGAAAAGGCATTATAGACGATGAGTTTATCGACAAGGCTCTTGAAACGCTTAAAAAATATAAAGAAGGCAAGACTTCCCTTGAAAAAAGAATTGTTGAAAATGAGCAGTGGTTTAAAATGCGTCATTGGGACAATATACCGGGAAGCGAGGGTAACGAGAATTCATCTGCCTGGCTATTCAACTCTATTGCAAATAAGCACGCTGATGCTATGGATAATTACCCTGCGGTAAGCTGTTTGCCGAGAGAGGAAAGCGACAGAAAGGCCGCACAAATTCTTTCGCAGATTTTACCTGTGGTTTTTGAAAGAAACGGCTTTGAAAAAATTTACAGTGATGCTTGGTGGTATAAGCTTAAAGCCGGTACTGCGGTTTACGGAGTGTTCTGGAATCCTTTGAAAAGCAACGGTCTTGGTGATATTGAGATTAAGCAGGTTGATATTCTTAACGTGTTCTGGGAACCCGGTATAAAGGATATTCAGAAAAGCAAAAGCATCTTTCACGTTGAATTAATTAATAACGATACGCTTCTTTCAATGTATCCGTTCCTTTCGGGAAGGTTAGGCTCGTCAAATATTGAAATATCAAAATACGTTTACGACGATACTGTTGATACCTCGGAAAAAAGTGCGGTTATTGATATGTATTACAAGGTTATTAAAAACGGTGTCGAATACGTGCATTATTGCAAGATTTGTAACGGTGAGCTTTTATATGCATCAGAAAATGACCCGGTTTATCTTGAAAGAGGCTTTTACGACCACGGAAAATATCCGTTCGTATTCGATACGCTTTTCGTTGAAGAGGGAACACCCTGCGGTTTCGGCTACATAGACATTATGAAGGATGCTCAAAAGCAGATTGATATGCTTGGCAATGCTTTAGTCAGAAATGCGGCTATGGCTACAAATCCCCGATATTTTATTAATTCCTCGGGTGCAGTAAACGAAGAGGAGTTTGCTGATTGGACAAATAACTTCGTTCACGTTTCGGGCAGTAATTTGGGCGAGGATAGTATAAGAGAAATTAAGCTTTCGGGCATTCCTGAGGTGTACCTCGGTATTCTTAACGGGAAAATAGACGAGCTTAAGGAAACAAGCGGTAACAGAGATTTTTCTCAAGGCGGTGTTTCAAGCGGTGTTACGGCAGCCTCTGCTATAGCAGCACTTCAGGAAGCGGGCGGTAAGCTTACACGCGATATGGTAAAGGGTGGTTACAGAGCCTTTGCTGATTTAAATAAATTGGCAGTTGAGCTTGTAAGACAGTTTTACGATGAGCCTCGCTTTTTCAGAATAGTTGGTCCTAACGGTAACGAGGAATTTATAGCCTATGATAATACTGAAATACGAGTAAGAAATCAGGGTGTTGAATTTGGCGTTGAGGTTGGCACAAGAAAGCCGATTTTTGATATTAAGGTGTGTGCGGAAAAGGCAAGTCCATTTTCAAAAATAAGTCAGAATGAGCTTGCTTTACAGCTTTACAATTCAGGCTTTTTCAATCCCGAAATGAGAAGTCAGGCACTGATTGCTATAGGTATGATGGATTTTGAAGGCAAAGAAAACGTTATTTCCCATATCAGCAACGGAGGGGTTGTTTTGTGACAAAGATTTTTAAAAGAGAATACTACGACAAAATACTCATAACCCTTGAGGGTCATAGCGGTTACGGTGCTAAAGGTGAAGATGTAGTTTGTGCGGGAGTTTCAACTTTAGCCTGCAATTTCATTAACTGCATAAAGGATGAAGAGGCAGACGGAAGAATTAAGCTTCACAAATGTATTATTCGTGACGGCTACGTTCATTTTGAAATAGAAATTTTTGATTTTGCAAAAGAACGTCTTGAGGGTATTATTGAAAGCTTTATGAAGGGTCTTTATATGCTTTCAGAGGAATATCCGCAGTACGTTAAATTTGAATAAATTAACAGTTTTATTTTTTGTATAAAACCGTTACGGCCGAACGGTTTTTAATATAGAGTGGGTAAAGCGTATCTAAACAAGCCTAAAATGGAATGTTTCGGTGATTTTGCCCGATTACCTTCTTTGAAAGGGAAAATATGACACTTCGGAAAGACGATGAAGAAAGGATTTTTTATGAAAAAATTTATTTACACAGTTAATTTGCAGTTGTTTGCCGGTGAGGGAAGCGACGGACAAGGCAACGATGTGACGGGCGTGGAAAATACTGCTGACGCCGAGCAGATTGAAGGAAAGGAAGTAAATGCAGACGATGAATTTTCACTTCTTATAAACGGAAAATTCAGGGAGCAATTTACTAAAAAAACACAGGCAATTATCGACAAGCGTTTTAAGGAAACTAAAAATCTTGAGGCTTATAAAAACAACGTTTCACCCGTTGTTGCAGGGCTTATGGAAAAATACGGTCTGCAGGAGGGCGAAGAGGGTAAGCTTCTTGATTTAATCAATTCTCAAAAGGAAAATGAAAAAAACACACAAAATGCAGAGAAAGAAATGTCTTCTATTAACACTCTCGCGAAAAATGTAAAAAATTGGGTTAGTCAGGGCGAAAGCCTTAAGAGCACTTATCCTGATTTTAACTTGAGAAAAGAATTAAAAGAAAACAAGCTTTTTTCAAGGCTTGTTTTAAACGGAGTATCAGTTAAGGATGCTTACGAGGCTTCTCATAAAGATGAAATTTTAAGCGGTGCTATGGCATATACGGCTAAAAGAGTAAGAGAGCAGGTAGTTAGTAATATTGAAGCCAAGGGCAGACGACCTCTTGAAAACGGTGTTTCTTCTCAAAGCGGTGTTGTTACAACGGTTGACGTTAATTCCCTCACCTCGAAAGATATTTTAAAAATATTAAAACAGGTTGAGAATGGTGCCAGCATAAGCTTCTGACACCATCGGAAAGGAAAAATTATGAAAGAATATTTTATTAACATTCAGCTTTTTGCAGCAGGCGAAGTTGTAAACGCAACAACCTCAGAAAATCTTTCTGCAGAAATGAAAACATTTTATGATAAAACTCTTATCACACTTGCATCACCTTATCTTGTTCACGACCAGTTCGGTCAGAAGAGAGATATCCCTAAAAACGGCGGTAAAATTATTGAATTCCGCAAGTTTTCATCTCTTCCCAAGGCACTTACTCCTCTTACAGAGGGTGTAACACCTACAGGTAACAAGCTTAATGTTTCAAGCATTTCTGCAACTGTTGAGCAGTACGGTGATTATATCGAGCAGACAGACCTTCTCGAGCTTACAGCGGTAGATAACACTATTGTTGAGGCTACAAAACAGCTTGCTTCTCAGGCAGGTCTTACAATGGATACCATTGTTCGTAACGAGATTGTAGGCGGTACAAACGTGCTTTATTGCCCAAAGGTAAACGGTGAAACTGAAACTGCAGTTACCTCAAGAGGTGCAATTGATTCAACCTGCCTTCTTCGCGTTAAAGACGTCTTCAAGGCGGCAGCAGAGCTTAAGGCTATGAATGCACCTAAAATTGACGGCTATTACGTTGGTATTATCCACCCTTACGTTGCTTACGACCTTATGCAGGAAGCAGGTAATCAGTGGATGGAGGTGCAGAAATATGCAACTCCTGAAAATATGCTTAAGGGTGAAATCGGTTGCCTCGGCGGTGTTCGTTTCGTTGAAAGCACAGAAGCTAAAATCTGGAACGAGGGTGCAAACGGTGCGGCTGTTTTTGCAACTCTTATTATCGGTGCAGATGCTTACGGTGTTACAAGCGTAACCGGTGGTGGTATCGAGCATATTGTTAAGCAGAAGGGCTATGGTAACGACCCTCTTAATCAGCGTTCATCTATCGGTTGGAAGGGTCTTAAAACTGCAAAAAGACTTGTTGAAGAATACCTTATCAGAATTGAAAGCGGTTCTGCATTCAGCGCAACTGCAAAGGCTAACTGAAAATAATTAAAGCATTCGGTTCGCTTTGCTACAACCTTGTAAAAAGCGAGGCGGACCGAAATTTAAAATAAAGGAGATTATTTATGGCAAATAAAAAAATTGAAAATACTTCAGGCGAAAAGCTTGTGAGCGTATTTATCCCTAAACAGTCAAGAAACGACACAGAAAGATTCGTTGCTGTTAACGGTGAAAGAATTCTTGTTCAGACAGGTAAAACAGTAGAAATTCCTCAGCGCTTTGCAGAGGTTATTAAAAACAGTGAAGAGATGGCGGCAGTATCTGCGGCGTATATTGATGCAAACATCTCTCTTTAAGGAGGGGTTATATGACTCTTTCGGAAATTATTGAAGAATTTGATAAGGAAAGAAAAAACGAGCTACCGTTAGATATTAAGCTTGGGTGGATTTCACAGCTTGACTATAAAATTTCCTCTGAAATTCTTTCTGACAGACAGAGTGAAGATTTTCACGGCTACAACGGTACAACGCCTTTAGGCACAGAGACAAAAGCACCCGAAGAATACGGTGAAATTTACGTTTGCTATCTTAATATGAAGCTGGATTATATGAACGGTGAAATCGGCAGATACAATAACTCTGTAATGCTTTTTAACAGAATGTTTAAGGAAATGCACGATTTTATTAATCGCAAACAAAAGGTATCAAAAAATACGAAAATAAAGGCAGGTAAGCTTTATGTATAAGCCAAAATTAGATACTCTTCAGGTGAATAGGGATATGATAACTGCCTTCGGCGGTTACCGTAACAATAAGGTTATAGATGAAAATTGCTTCACCTTTGAAGAGAATATGAGCTCCGACAGCTTTCCTGTATTTTCACCGAGAAACAAAAGGGCATTTTTTAACGTTTTAGGTGAAAGCCTTCACGGCTTATTTTCAAAAAATAAAATTTGTTACATAAAAGATAACTCTCTTTATTACGGCGGCGAAAAGATATCGGGGATTTATTTCCCCGATACCGAAAGGAAAAGGCAATTCGTTTCAATGGGGGCAAAGGTTATCGTTTTTCCCGACAAGTTTTATTTTAATACGGCTGATTTTAGCGATTACGGCTATCTTGAAGCAGAGTTTAATTCTGTTGAGGGCACAAACGTAACTGCCTCTCTTTGTAAAGCAGACGGTGATTTTTACAGCGATTACACTATTTCTGCTACCGCACCTGAAAATGCCGTTAACGGCACGTTGTGGCTTGATACCTCGATAACTCCTAATGAATTAAAGCAATATTCGGAATCGATAAGCGGTTGGTTTTCTTTAGCAGAAACCCACGTGCGAATTACTTGCGGAGGTATCGGCAAAGGCTTCAAGCAGTATGACGGCGTGTTTATATCGGGTATGAGCGAGGATAGCTTGAACGGTGCTCATATATTACGTGATGTTGGCGACGATTACATAACTATAACCGGGATGATAACAAACACAATAAACCAAACGGCAAAAATCACCGTTGAAAGAAAAATTCCCGATATGGATTTTATTTGTGAAAACGGCAATAGGTTATGGGGCTGTAATTCTCAAAACAACGAAATTTACGCTTCTAAATTAGGTGACCCGACGAATTTTAACTGTTTTATGGGGATTTCTTCCGACAGTTATGCGGTAAGCGTTGGCACAGACGGTGAGTTTACGGGTGCTATAAGCTACAGAGGCTACGTTTTATTCTTTAAAGAAGCGTGTGTACATAAAATTTACGGAATGAATCCGCCTTATACGGTAAATACCTCGTATATACGCGGTGTCCAGAAGGGTAGCGGCTTATCATTGGTTATAGTAAATGAAACGCTTTACTATAAATCGCCTAAAGGTATATGTGCCTTTGAGGGTGGTGTGCCTGTATGCATATCTCAGGATTTAGGCGATGAATACTATACCGATGGGGTAGCGGGTGCTTTGGGTGACAAATACTATATTTGTATGTCAGATAAATATAAAAAACGACACCTTTTTGTGTTTGATGAGGGGAAAAGAATATGGCATCGTGAGGATGAAATGAATATTCTTGAATTTGCGACCCACAACTGTAATTTATATTTTATTGCAGAAATTGACGGGGTTAAAAGACTTTGCCTTGCAGATGGTGTAAATCGCTACGGTAATTTTACAAACGAGCTTTCGGGCTACGTGGAGGAAGAGGATTTTCCCTGGTATGCCGAAAGCGGACCTTGGGGGTTGAGTGTTCCTGAGAATAAATACTACTCTAAAATTGTTTTTCGTGTTTACGGTAAGAAAGGATCTTTTGTGAAAATTGATTTCCAGACCGATTTAAACGGGAAATGGGAAACTCAAAAAGAGCTAAGGTTAGATAAAACAGGTTCGTTTGTTTTACCATTTATTTCGCCGAGATGCGATACCCTGAAAATCCGTATCAGCGGTAAGGGTGAGTTTAATATTTACAGTATTTCCCGAGAAATCCAAACGGGGAGTGAATTGAATGTATGATTTAAACTTAATCGTTCCCAATCTTACCTCGGATAAATATTCTGACGATAACAAGTTTATACTTCTTAAGAATTATCTTTATGAGCTAAACGAAGCTCTGGCACAGGCTTTAGATGATAAAACCGCCACAGAGCTTCAGGCATTTACAAAATCAGTGAATGAAAAAGATAAATCCAATTCGGAAAAAATAATTGCTCTGAAAAATCAAAGTATTAAAAGGTTTGATGCTTTGAAGCAGGATATTTTAAGGACTGCCGATGAAATTGAAAAGGAATATACAACAAAGCTTGAACAAACGAAAGAAGAGATAAAGCTTGAAGCGAAAGGTGAGTTTGTAGCACAGTCTCAATTCGGTGAGTATAAAAACGAAACGGCTTCTCAGTACAAGCAGATGTCGGAGGCTATTCAGTCTAATGTTACAAAAACCGAAGAGCTTTCGACGAGCGTTGAGGATTACAAAAGAACAACCGACTCTAAAATAACTCAACAAGCAGAGTCAATAACCTCACAAATAAGCGAAGCCTATGCTACAAAAAACGAGGTTAACGGTTTAGAGGATAGAGTTGAATCAAAAATAGTTCAGACATCTACAAATATTACCGATAATTTTAATAAATCTCTTACGTATCTTTCGGATGATATAAGCACAGTTGGGGGTAATGTTAAAGAATTTATTTCAGAGCTTGACGTGTATATAAGACGTGGCGAGCTTGAGCCTGACATTTACGGTATTGAAATCGGTAGAAGTGACAGCCTCATAAAAGCAAGATTTACTAATGACAGACTTTCGTTTTATCAAGGTACCTCAGAGGTTGCATATATATCTCAGAATAATCTTTATATCACAAGGGCGGAGGTGCTTGATTACCTGAAAATAGGTAACACCTCACAAGGCTTTTTTATTTTTGATACTACTGAAAACGGATTGGAGGTGAAGTGGAGCTATGGCTGATTATTACGGTTCTTGTACCGGCAAAGCAGGTGCAAAATACAACCTTTGGTTAAACGTTGTTCAGAATTATCAAAGTGTTGAAGGTAATTCATCCAATGTAAGCGTAAGCTTGTTTTTGCAAAGAAACGACGGTCAATCAAGCTCGGCGTATAACCTTAATGAATGGGAAAACAGCGCATCAATCACAATTAACGGTGAAACGAAGGTGTGGAGAAATCTTGAGATTGATACAAGAGGAAACGTAACCGCTACACTCGCTCAATGGACGGGTGACGTTTACCATAATGCCGACGGTACACTTTCTTTATACGTTGACGGTAGCTTTGCTATGGGCAACGCTAACCTCACGGGCGGTCAGGCTTCAGCAACGTTTTACTGCACTGCTATTCCGAGGAAATCTTATATGACACTGTCAACAAATGAAGTGTATCTTGGAGATGGTGTTGTTTGCAACGTTTTTTCTGCTTCATCGGAGTTTTCTCACAGTATTAATTTTTATCTTGAAAATACGGAAGGTAGCCTTTGGCTGTCTGAGGGGATTACAAGCGGAACGTTTACAGTGCCGTCAGATTGGGCAAATCAAATGCCTTGGTCGACAAGTGCAAATGCATCAGTTGTTCTTACAACTTATTATTACGGTCAATATGTAGGCTCGGAAACATATTCAATTAAGATATCGGTTCCTGATACTGTTGATTTTAAACCCACGTTTGATTTGGTTACAGAAAAGATAGATAACGATGTGCCAAAAGAATGGAATGTATACGTAAAAGGTGTAAGCGGAATAAAGCTTGATATATCAAATCTTAGTCTTAAATACGGTGCAGTCATTACGTCGTGTGAAGCAAGGGTTGGTAATGCTACATATAATTCGGTGCCGTCGTGGTTTTATCTTCTTGACGCAGGTAATGTGGATATCAGTGTAACGGTAAGAGATTCACGTGGGCTTACTTATACAGTATCATCTTCAGTTTGGGTAAATGATTATTATCCGCCTACTCTTACTGTCAATAGCATAAAACGTTGCAATTCACAAGGGGAATTAACTGAATCAGGTGATTATTTTCTGTTAGATTACAGCGCAAATGCTTGTAGCGTTGATGGTAGGAATCAGATGTATGTCAGCTACAAATGCGGAGCCTCATCTGATGCCTTTGGCGAAGAGATATTTATAAATGGCTCACCTGCGATTATAGGTAGCGGTGCGATTGTACCTTCAAGGTCATACGTGCTTCGTCTTTGCATTTACGATAGTATACATTGGTGGGGCGTGGTAACCGACAGAAGTGTTCCGAGTATTGATATTCCGTTTAATATACGAAAAGGTGGTAAAGGCGCGGCTTTCGGTTGCTACGCTGAAAATGACAATGAGCTTACGGTTGGGTGGAATCTCAATCTTACAGGAAAGCTTGTAAGTAAAAAAGAAGCTGTGGCTGTCGGTGATAATATCAGCTACGTAACGGATAACTCCGGTACAGTAAACTACCCTTGCTTAGAACTGTGCGCTTTAAATATAGGCTTTGTTAACGCAACGGATATCCCTGCAAATACAGATTTTGTTGTTGGATACATTAACGCTAAACCAAAAGAATTTTCACCACTGTCTACTATAATGGTGAATGCCGTTGGCGGTAACTCTTATGTTGACCCAAATACGAAAGCAATAGTCTTCAGATGCGCTTCGTTTGTACCTTCAGGCACGGGAATTTATATAAACGGTATGTTTGCCACCAAACAGGAGGAGTGAAATGGCATATTCAATAATTAAATACGGTTCAACCGGTGATGATGTTAGAAAGCTTCAGGAAAAACTAAACGAGTATGGCTACGGTCTTGATACTGACGGGATTTTTGGCGTTAAAACCCAAAGTGCCGTGAGGGATTACCAAAAAAACAACGGACTTTCGGTCGATGGCATTGTAGGTGCAAATACATGGGGAAAGCTTAATGCATCATCACAGAATACAAATAATAACGTACAGCAAAATCAAAATAATTTAAATACAAATTCAAGTTCAAACTTTTCTGAAAGTATTGAACTTCCTGAAAGACCTGAATACGTTAAAAGTCAGGCGGTTATAGATGCGGAAAACAAGGTTAAGGAATGGGAAAACGGTGCTCCATCGGCTTATGAGAGTAAATATTCTCAGCAGATAGAAAGCATTTTAAATGATATTTTAAACAGAGAGAGGTTTGAATATAATCTTAATGCGGACCCTCTTTACCATCAATATCGCGAGCTTTATACGGAAAACGGTAAAAAAGCAATGATGGATACCGTTGCAGATGCCTCTGCTTTAACCGGCGGTTATGGTAATACATACGCAATCAGTGCAGGGTCTGAGGCTTATCATGAATATCTTAATAATCTCAATTCAGTTGCCCTTGATTTGCGTGACAGAGCATATGAAACCTATAAGGATGAGGGTGAAAAGCTTTTTGATGATATAGCTGTTTTAAGGTCACTTGACGGCGATGATTATAAAAAATATCTTGATGAATTAAACAGGTATTACAAGGATGGCGATTATCTTTTTGAAAGCCTTGCGAATATGACTGATGCCGAATTTGATGCATTTTTAGCGACGGTTGATGCTTGGGAAAGTGACAGAGATTTCAGCTTTAAGGAATATATGGATTCGCTTGACAGACAAGAGTTTCAAAAGGAGCTTGAGTTTAAAAAAGCAGAGGCTGAGAGAAAGCAGGCAAACGAGGACAGAGATTATGCCTTACAGCTTCAGAAGCTATATTCATCTTCTTCCTCAAGCAGCAAAAAGGATAAAGCTGATGACGACGATGAAGCAGACGGTGAGTCAGTAATATATCCTAAAACGTATGAGCAGTTTTATACGATGACGGGTAACAGCGGTATTCTTACAGAGGAAGAATTCCTTTTAAAGAAATCTGCAAAGATTAAATACAAGGATTACAATAACTATTTAAAAGAGATGTACATTAAATATAAAGAATAAGGAGGGGTGAATTTGAAGGTAGACGTAACAAAAGAACGTGTTGCCATTACAGAATGTCACGTTGTAACCGAGGGTGAATATTGTGTTAATGAGTGCGAGTTTCAGTTACCTAAATGCTTTGAGGGACTTACCGTAACTGCAGTTTTTAATGATATTCCTGTACCGCTTCTGGAAAATAAATGCTTTATTCCGTCGCTTAAAAAGGGCGGTGCGGTTTTAGGTGTTTATGCATACAGAAAAGACGGTGATGCTTTAGAGCTCGTTTATTCGCCTAAGCCTACTGCTTTTTACGTTGATGAAGGCTCGTATACAGGTGCAAACGGTATTGAAGAAGCACCTGAAATCTCGAAATACGAAGAGTACTGTGCAATGCTTTCTCAGCTTTGCGAAAATCTGATTTCTCAAATTGACTGTATAGAAAAAGCAAGTCTTACTCAAACGATTTCTTCTGAAAGCACAGCTTCTCAGGTCCCTACTGCAAGTGCGGTATATGAATACGGTAGAGAAATTAAGGAAGAAATTAATAAAGATATAACAGAGCTAAGCGGAAAGCAGAATGAAGTTATGAGCTTAACCTCTAATGCTCTTAAAGGGAAGCTTTCAGGAAGCTCAGTTGTTATTGATGATATTTCACCCATTTCTCACGAGCTTGAATGCAAATTTAAAGCTAAAAATCTTTCGTCTGTCAGCACTACAAATGAGTTTATCCAAAGAAAAGACGTTACTTTTAATAATGTTCTTCCAAGCGGAGTATATTCTTTTAGTGCTGTTGTTGAAAGCGAGGATACGGATGCGACTGCATGTCTTATAGCCTTTACTTGTGATGGTGAATACATGAAATCTGTTTTTATAGGTAGAAGCAGTAACGGTGAAAGGGTAAAACTTCAAAATATTAATGTACCGAAAGAATTCAACGGTATGGTGTTTTTCTCATCTGTAAGCAACATTACATCCGCGGGTGATAAAGCTATTGTTAAAGATATTCAATTGGAAAAAGGTGAGCTTGCAACAGAATATACACCGTATGCCGAAATCGTGGGAAGTAACGTTATAGCGTCCGGTAAAAATTTGTGTAAAGCTAATAGCTTTGAGTGTATGCCTTCTTCTGTGGACGGTATATCGTTTAAAGCTATAGAGCTTAAGGCTTCTTTGCCTTCAGGCTGCTATTCCTTTAGCGCGAGGGTTGAAAGCAGTGATACGGATAGCAATACGTGTCTGATGCTTCTTCTCAATAAAAAAAGTAATGGTGTTATTGATGAGGTAGGATATTATTATTTCCCGAGAAATAATACAAGCCGAGTTGCTATTGAAAATCAAATTGTGCCAAGACCATTTAACTGCATAAATTTTTATGCAGCCTCTAATGCAAACGGTTCTGTGAATGATACGGCATTCTTTAACGATTTTCAAATTGAGTCAGGTGCTACTGCTACGGATTACGAAGACTTTAATGATTTACAGGTTTTAACGGTGAATGATGATTGTAGTTTAGCAGGAGCTATGTCAATTTATCCCACAACAACAATTCTTCCCGAGCAGTCAGGCGTTTTAACTGAGGTGTTGTACAACAGAGACATAAATAAAGCGTTTTCAAAGCTTGAAAATGCTTTAGCAGTATAAGGGTGAGAAGATGATTAAAGAAATAACTTTAATTGCAGGCGTTGCTTCAGGTCTTACTATAATTACTGCAACATCTGTGAGGATTTATAAATTTATCAGAAAATGGGAAAAGTGGGTCGAAGAAATGAGCGAGCATTCACTTGATAATTACTTATCTGTAAAAAGATTAACAATTATGTCCCACGAAATGCCTCTTTCCGAAAGGATTGCCGCCGGTGAAAAGTATATAAAAGCAGGCGGTAACGGTGAGGTTAAGCATAAATACGAAGAATTATTATTACAGCTACCAAAGGAGTTTTAAAATGAAAATAAATATTAAAGCAAGGCTTAAAAACAAAACGTTTTTAATAAGCTTTTCCGCTTTAGCAATCGCTTTTGTTTATCAGATTTTATCATTATTCGGTGTTACGCCGGAGGTGAACGAAAATGAAATTGTAAGTGTTTTCAGTATCGCTATTAATATTCTCGCTTGTGTCGGTGTTGTTGTAGACCCGACTACAGAGGGTATGAATGACAGCGACAGAGCGATGACATATTTTACAGATTATGATGAAAGATTAATTGATTGAAGGGGGATACCGAATGAGCAGAAAAATTTATATTTCACCAAGTAATCAGGTGGGTAACACCTATGCAACAGGTAATACTAATGAAAAAGAGCAGTGCCACAAAATAGCAAAGGCTTGCGTTGACGCTCTTGTGGAAAACGGCTTTCAGGTTATGTGTACGTACAACGACGATATGTATAAAAGAGTTGAAGAGAGTAACGCTTTCGGGGCTGATATTCATATCGCAATTCACACAAACGCCACCGCAAAGCACAACGTAACCGGTGGCTCTCAGGTGCTTCTTTACAGCATCTCGGGTGAAAGAGAAAAAGCAGGTAACGCAGTTTTATCAAGGCTTTCGCCTATAACACCCGGTAAAAGTGCCGAAAGGCTTGTATTGAAGCCTGATTTTTATGAGGTCAGAGCTACAAAGGGAATGGCTTTATACTGTGAATGTGAATTTCACGATACACAGTTAGGTTCCGATTTTATTATAAACAACACAGATAGAATCGGCGAAGCAATCGCTTACGGTATTTGCGATTATTACGGTATTGTGCCGAAAAATAAAAACAGTGCCCCGAATGACGGAACACTGTATAAGGTTCAGGTTGGTGCTTTTTCAGTAAGAGAAAATGCAGAAAACTATCTTGCAAAATTGAAAAACGCAGGCTTTGAAGGTTTTATTGTATCTTAAATAATTAAGCAATGTTTGCTTCGCGTTTTAAAATTGCACGTGCATCGTTAAGGTCAAGAATGCCGTTGTTATTAATATCGCAATAGAAAACTTCTTCTTCGGCAAGGGGTGGCTCAACACCTGAAACTATTCGTAATGCTTTTATTGCATCATCAAGTGTTATCTGCCCGTTGCCGTCGATATCACCGAAAACAACCTCTTTTTCAAGCTCTATGATATAAGTAGGAGCACCGGAGGCTACACCGTATGCAACACCGGCAGAGCCTAAGTTACAAATGATTTTAACAGGGTGAGTAGCTGTCGAACTGACGGCATCCTCTTCTCTGAAACGGAAAGCATCTTTGCCGATTGAAACAACGGTTTGAGGTATTGTAACCTCTGTAAGAGTCGTGCAGTTTTCAAAAGCATACATATCAATAATAAGAGCACCGTCACCAAAGTTTACGGTTTCAAGCCCCGTGCAGTTCTGAAAAGCTCTTGCGCCGATTTTTGTAAGGCTATCGGGAAATGTAACGGTTGTAAGTGCAGTACAGTTTTTGAAAGCGGATGCACTTATGGTTTCAAGTGTGTTTGAAAAACGGATGAAATTTAAGCTGGTACAGTTTTCAAAGGCATTTTCGCCAATGTAGGTCAATTGGTTTTGCGAACGGAAGCTTGTCATTGATGTACAGCGTGAAAAAGCTAAATGACCGATTGCTTCAACGTTTTGCACGTTTATTCCGGTAAGTGAAGTGCAGCTTTGGAAAGCCTGACTATTTATAAAACGTACACCCTTACCGATTACAACAGAGCTTAAGTTGTAGCAGTATGCAAAGGCACGCAATCCTATAACCAAAACGGTGTCAGGAATATTTACAAAAGTCAGCGATACTTTGTTATAAAATGCTTCATCGTCTATTGACGTTACGGTAAGCCCCATAATTTCTTTTGGTATGGATAGTTCATTCGCCGATCCTAAATAAGAATGGAAACGACATGTTCCGTCGCCGTTGTCTATATAGTAATATCTGTGTTGTTTACCGTTACCGTCTATAAAATCGTATTGCAATACAGTTTCGCCTTCGGTTGCACAAACAACGGGGATGGTAACCAAAAGTAATACAAATATCAAGAAAAAAGCTAAAAATTTTTTCATTTCGTAACCTCACAAAAATAAATCCGAACTACAACGTATTATACAACATAAAAATTAGTTTGTACATATCGTTTGCATAAAATTATGTATAAATTCTTTTTTATGCATAAACTTATGCATAAAATGAATTTTTTTGCAAAAACAGTTGCTTTTTTTTATTGTAGGTTGTATAATCCTCTCACAAGCGATGAATATCGCAAATAAAATTAGTGAGGTTTTAGTAATGAAAAAGTTTTTAAAAGCAACAGCTATTGTTCTTGTAATCGCTATGATTGCTTGCTTCGCAGCTTGTGGCGGCGACAAAACAAATAATGATGCAGATGCAAACGAAAACAATGCTTCAGAAAGCATTAAAATCGGTGTTCAGACAAACACAACCGGTGATATTTATTCATCAAGCGACTTCGGTGAAGATGCAGTTGTTCGTTACGACAACGGTGCTCTTGCAGTTGAAGCTCTTAAGAACGGCAAGGTTGATATCGTTATTATCGATAACGAGCCTGCAAAATCATACGTTGCAGCTAACACAGGTCTCAAAATCCTTGAAACTGAATATGCAGTAGAAGACTACGCTATCTGCTTCCAGAAGGGTGACGAAGATCTCAAAAAAGCAGTAGATGATGCTCTTAAAGCTCTTATCGACGACGGTTCAGTTAAGGCTATCGTTGATAAGTATATCAATGCTTCAGGTGATGAACTCGTAGGTGTTCCTGTAGAAGCAGTTGATACAGATAAGCCCGATCTCGTTATGGCTACAAACGCTGAATTCCCTCCCTATGAATACATTGACGGTGATATGTACTACGGTATCGACGTTGAAGTTGCAAAGATTATTGCTGACAAGCTCGGCTATGACCTTGTTATCAAAAACGTTGCTTTCGATTCAATTATCCCCGGTGTTCAGAGCGGTAAATATGATATGGGTATGGCAGGTATGACTGTTAACGAAGAAAGACTTGAAAGCGTTGATTTCTCAACATCATATGCAACAGGTATTCAGGCAGTTATCGTTATGGAAGACGGTCCTATTCAGGCTCTTGAAGATCTTGATCCCTACTACCTTCCCAAAGAATAATTTTTTCGCACAGCTTTTCAGGGCGGATTTATTTCCGCCCTGTTTTTGAGTTTATTTTATTAAAAATTTGAACGGAGAGTATTCTCAATGAGATTTATCATTGCTGACATTCTGGCGTTTATCGCAGAATTCAAAAGAATAATGATAGACGGTGACCGTTATATGCTTGTTCTTGACGGTCTTAAAAATACGTTTATCATTACTTTCGGTGCATTGGCTATCGGTGTTGTTATCGGTATCGTTGTAGCAGCTATAAGAACCTCTTTTGATAAAAATAAAGAGGCTATGAAGCTTCGTCGCGGTGTAGGTTACTACATATTGTTAGTTTTGAATGCCATATCAAAGTTTTATCTTACCGTAACTCGCGGTACCCCCGTTGTTGTACAGCTTATGATATGCTATTTTATCGTTTTTGCAGCTGCTGATGACGGTGTGCCCGTTGCAATTTTTGCTTTCGGCTTTAACTCCGGTGCTTACGTTGCTGAGATTTTCCGTGCAGGCATAATGTCTGTTGATAACGGTCAGTTCGAAGCCGGAAGAAGTCTTGGCTTCAATTATTTCCAGACAATGCGATTTATTGTTATACCTCAGATGTTTAAGGCAGTTCTTCCCACTCTTTGTAACGAGTTTATCGCTCTTTTAAAAGAAACATCTGTTGCAGGCTACGTTGGTGTTATTGACCTTACAAAAGCAGGTAACACAATCGGAGGCAGAACGTTCTCATACTTTATCCCTCTTATCACTGTAGCGGTAATTTATCTTGTTCTTGTTATTATTCTTTCCTTCTTTGTAAACAGACTTGAGAGGAGGTTGCGTAAGAGTGAGCGATAAAGCATTGATTAAGGTTACAGATTTAAAAAAGCATTATAACGGTGGCGAGGTTAAGGCTCTCGACGGTGTTAACTGTGAAATCGAAAAAGGCGAGGTTGTTGTTGTAATCGGTCCTTCCGGTAGCGGTAAATCAACGTTCTTACGTTCATTGAATCTCCTCGAAATTCCTACAAAAGGAACGATTATTTTTAACGGAACTGATATCACAGCACCTAAAACAAATATCAATAAACACCGTCAGAAGATGGGAATGGTTTTCCAGCATTTCAACCTTTTTCCCAATATGACAGTGCTTAAAAATATGACTTGTGCACCTGTTTCAATTTTAGGTAAATCAAAAGAAGAGGCAGAAAAAAGAGCATTAGAATTATTGGATAGGGTAGGGCTTAAGGATAGAGCCGATGCATACCCCAGTCAGTTATCAGGCGGTCAGAAGCAGAGAGTTGCTATTGTAAGAGCTCTTTGCATGGAGCCTGAGGTAATGCTTTTTGACGAGCCGACATCCGCTCTTGACCCTGAAATGGTAGGGGAAGTTCTTGACGTTATGAAGGAGCTTGCTTCAGAAGGTATGACAATGGTTGTTGTAACTCATGAAATGGGCTTCGCAAAAGAGGTTGCGTCAAGAGTTATATTTATGGATGAAGGTATAATTCAGGAGGACGGTACACCTGATGAAATCTTCGGTAATCCGAAATGCGAAAGGTTAAAATCCTTCCTTGGAAAAATTTTAGTTTAATAAACAAAATGAAAAAAATCCTGCACGTGTGAGAAAACGTTGCAGGATTTTCTTTTTGTAGACAAGTTGCACAATGTATCACGATAAAATTTAACATTTTACACAACTCTGTTTTTTGGGTTTACAGTTGAAAAAAGAAATAAGATGTGGTATACTTTTCTCTATAAGTAGCGTGTTGAATTATGCTTCATCACGAATCCTACGGAGGTGTATCTTTTGGCAGATGAAAAAACCACTGTTGTTGAAACGCCGGAAATAGACGATGCTTCCCGTGAGTACGTCTATGAAAACAGAAGATATGTTGGTATGAAGGAAACAATCTGGTACGTTGTTTACGATATGTGCCAGAGCTTTAATATCGACTCTTTTAACGACCGTTTCATCACAAGTATTCTTCAGATTGACCTTGACTTCCAGACAATCGTTAGTGTTTTCAACGGTTTCTGGGACGTTATCAACGATATTTTCACAGCGGCAATCGTTGAGAAAACCCGTACTCGTTGGGGTAAGTTTAAACCTTATCTCGTTGCGTTGGGTATTCCCGGTACGTTAGGTACTTGCTTCTATTGGCTTCTTCCCATGGTTTTCAAGGGTAAAGGCTCAAGAGATATGACTAAGTTCCTTACATACTTTATTCTTGCTATTGTCCGTGAGGGTGCCGGTACTTTCCGAGCTATCGCAAAAACAGGTATGCTGGCTACGATTACGCCACACCCTGTTGACCGTACCCGACTAATTACCGTTGCTGAGTTCTTCTCGGGTCTATTGGGTGAAAAGCTTCCTCAGCAGATTCTTACGGTTCTTATCGACCTTATCGGTAACAAGGTTATTAACCTTTCATATACGTCAACCTTTATGTTTATGGGTAACTTTACCGCAATCGTAAGTGGTGTTGCATCCCTTATTTTCTGCGTTATGACCCGTGAGCGAGTTCTTCAGTCAGTTGAAACGCCCAGCGTTATGCAGAGCTTGAAGTCTGTTGTTAACAACAAGCCTATCTTGTTGCTTACTCTTTCAGAAACTCTTTCAAACTTCAGTGTCGGCGGTAGCATCAACGACTACTATATTGACGTTCTTAACTTTGCATCTATGACAATGGTTGCCGGTATTCCCGGTGCTATTATCAACCCGTTCTCATTCTCTCTCGTACCGTGGTTCAGAAGAAAGTTCTCAACTAAGACTCTCTATCTTCTCGGTACAAAGAGCCAGCCGCTTCTTGATATTCCCGTATTCCTTATTGGTATGATAGGCGGTAAGCACAACGGTATTTACAAGAAGGTTTTACCGATGTTCTTCGTTATGGCTATTAAAGAGGCTATTTACATGGTATTCTGGGGTGTTCGTCGAGTTATTCCCAGTGAAATGTACAATGAGTCTATGGACTATTGTGAATGGAAGAACGGTTACCGTACAGAGGCTATGACATCAGTTGCCCGTGACCTTACAAAGAAGCTTGCAAGTATTCTTAACTCTGCCCTTTCTTTACAGCTTAAGAAGCTTATCGGTTACGATATTTCTTCTTATACTCAAGGTACTGCTCAGACTGACTCAACTAAATTCGGCCTTTTCGCAATGGCAACAATCATTCCTACAGTTACAGGTCTTTTAGGTATTATCCCCATTCTCTTCTATGACCTTAGCGGTGAAAAGAGAGAGCGTATGTACGCTGAGCTTCTTGTTCGTCGTGAGGAAGCTTCAAAGCTTGCAATGTCAGGTGACAAGGAAGCTATTGAAAAACTCGCTAAAGAGCAGTTAAGCGTTGCAGACCAGAAAAAAGAGTTATAATTTTAAATTAAAGGGGCTGTAAAAAAACAGCCTAGAAAAAGTAAAGACTACAAACTTACCGAAAGAGGTAGGCTTGTAGTCTTCTTTTGTGATATAATTTACTTGCATGAAAAAACATACCACACAGATGTATAATACACCATATCAATTA
>JAGBCU010000031.1 GCA_017937865.1 Clostridia bacterium
ATCATACCGGGCATTGATGCACGAGCACCTGAACGAACAGAAACGAGAAGGGGATTTTCTTTGTCGCCGAATTTCTTGCCAACAACGCCTTCCATTTTGTCGATGTATTCCATAATCTGTGCCTGGATTTCATCGTTGATTTTTCTGCCGTCCTCATAGTACTGAGTACAAGCTTCAGTTGTGATTGTGAAACCCTGAGGAACAGGAAGACCGATGTTGGTCATTTCAGCAAGGTTTGCACCTTTACCACCGAGAAGCTCACGCATTGAAGCGTCGCCCTCTGAGAACAAATAAACGAATTTTTTGCTCATAATTTACCTCCAAAAAATTTTTGTTTAAATTTAATGTTATTACACCATCGACCATTGTAACACACATTTTCAAATTTTTCCATAGTTTAAAGAGAAAAAACATATAATTTACGATGAGTTTTTTTAGGCAAGGTATACAATAAGAATATAAATAATACAAAAACCCCCGGTGCTTTCGCACCGAGGGAAAAACAAAGTTTATTATTGTTTACTCCAATCGAGAACGCCACCGGTAATATAGTACCAACCACCATTGTGATTTACGTAACCGGTATAGCCCCAATCAAGAACACCGTTTGCTACATAATACCATGTATCATAGTAACAAGTAAGACCGGTGTAATTCCAATTGAGAACGCCGTATTCTACGTAATACCATGCATTATTGTAATATGTAAGACCGGTATAGTTCCAATTGAGAACACCGTATTCTACATAGTACCATGCACCATTGTAATATGTAAGACCGGTATAGTTCCAATTGAGAACACCGTATTCTACATAGTACCATGCACCATTGTAATATGTAAGACCGGTATAGTTCCAATTGAGAACACCGTATTCTACGTAATACCATGCATTATTGTAATATGTAAGACCGGTATAGTTCCAATTGAGAACACCGTATTCTACGTAGTACCACTCACCGCAGAAATATGTAAGACCTGTGTAGTTCCAATTAAGAACACCGTATTCTACGTAGTACCATTCGCCACAGAAATATGTAAGACCTGTGTAATTCCAATTAAGAGTACCGTATTCTACATAGTACCATGCACCATTGTGATATACAAGTCCGGTATAATCCCAATTAAGAGTACCATATTCTACATAGTACCATCCATCACCATGCGCTACAAGACCGGTATAACCCCAATCAAGAACGCCATTTGCTACGTAGTACCAAGCGTTATTGTAATTTACAAGACCAGTATAATCTGTGAGCACCTTGTTACCTGCCATATAGTACCATGTATCGCCTATAAGCTTAAGTGTAGGTGTAGTGTCGATTTCAGGCATTGTGCTGTTGAAGTGGATTGTTGCGTTGGTAAGGTATTCGTTACCCTCTCCAATTTCAATGTTGTTCCACTGCTCTTCTGTGCCTGTGTAATATACGTCTTTAAGACTTACACAGTTATCAAACGCATAACTGTCAATATTTGTTACGCTTACAGGAATTTCAATCGCTTCAAGGCCGACACAATCTTCAAAGAGTCTCCATGATATTGAATTAATTTTTGAAGGAAGCTCTATTGATTTAATGCTTGAGCAACCTGAGAATGCCTGATATGAAATTTCTGTTACACTATCGGGAATGCTGATATCTGTTAAGCTTGTACAACCGCTGAAGGCTGCTCCGCCTATAGAGGTTACGCCTTCAGGAAGCACAATTGAAGTAACCTTTTCACAATCATTAAATGCACTGATATACTTTGTACCCTGAGGAATAGTAACCGCACCCTCTATGCCGTAAGGAGCAAGAATAAGTGTTTCTTTATCCTTAGAATAGAGTATACCATTTTGTGAAGCATACTCATTGTTTGCTTCTGCAACGTTGATAGCTTTAAGAGCTGTACAATCCAAGAAAGCACGTCCACTAATCCATGTAACACTTGCAGGAATGTTGATTTCTGTTAAGCTTCTGCAATTTTCAAAAGCATAAGAATCAATATCTGTAATATTTTCAGACAATACAACATTATTAAGTGCTGTACAATTGATAAACGTATTCGAATTAATGTATGTAACAGAATTGGGTATTACTACAGATGTAAGCTTTGAAGCATTATCGAAAGCCGCACCCTGAATATCGATTACACTTGAAGGCACTGTATATGCCCCTGCCTTACCATCAGGGTAAGTCAACAAATATTCTGCAGGTTTATCAAAAAGAACACCATCTATGGATGAATAGTTGGGATTGTTCGAATCAACATTTATTTTTTCAAGACTTGAACAATCTCTTATCACGCTTGCAGATACCTGTTCAACAGTTGCAGGCACATTGAATTCTTTTAATGAATCACAATCTGCAAAGTTAGATGAAGTAAGCTCACCCACACCGGAGCCTATAACTACGTTTGTAAGCGAATCGCAATCATAGAAGGCTTTGTAACCAATCCAAGTTACTGAATCAGGAATTACGACACTTGTTAAGCCTGTGTTTTCGAATGCAAAGCTACAGATATCAGTTAAGCCCTCGTTAAGAGTTGCTGAAGTTAAAGCTCTACAATCTTCGAAAGCCTGGTCGTCAATATACTCTACTGTTGACGGAAGAGTTACTGATTTAAGTCCGCTATCTTTGAATGCAGAAAGACCGATGCTGACAATACCTTCAGGCATTGCTACGCTTTCAAGAGCAGAACAACCATAGAAAGCACCGTAAGAAATTTCTGTAACTGTTTGGTTTATTGTTGCTGTTTTTACTGTAGTATTTCCGCTGAAAGCATACTGACCGATTTCTGTTACGGTAGATTTCATAACGTAGTTTTCAGGAAGAGAGAGCGCTTTGACTATCTTTGTGAAATCAGCGTTATAAACAATGCCGTTTTCAATAGCGAAATTAGGGTTATTTTCATCAATAGTAATTGATGATGCATTACCCATAGCAGCTAAAATACTGCCATCTATTTCCTCTACCTCTGCAGGAATATATAAATCGCCCTTAAAGCAAGGAGGACAATAAACGATTTCAGTCATTGATTTGTTATAAACAACGCCATTCAAAGATTTAAAGGTTTTGTTATCTTCAGCAACATTAACCTTTTCTAATTCTTCACAACCATCAAATGTGTTCGATGAGAAATTAACAAAGCCGGAAGGCAAGTTAACCTCAGCAACAAACGGAATCTCATAGAACAACCACGAATCCATACCTGTAACGGTATAGCCGTCAATAGCTTCAGGAATTGTAAGAACGCCGTTAACTACTGCGCTTTCGTCTATCTCAATGATATGACACGCAGTTTCGCTTATAACCTCGGCTGTGAATTTGCCGTCGGTTACGTCAGGTATGGCTTCCATAACCTTAACAGTAACCTCTATTTCCTTGCCGTAATATGAAATCTTAGCGCTATTATTACCTATCGTCCAGCTATTTCCTTCATATTGAGTTGCCCAGAAGCCTAAATAGTCATAGTCCAAAATCTCATCGGTTTCGTCTATCCAACAATCTTCAAAAGAGCTATAGTAATAGGTAGACGTTGTACCATTAGTATATTTAACCTTTATAGCGTTACCGGGCTGCTCTACGATTTCATGGAAATCATATTCGTAATAGGTATAAATATAGTCATCAGTATATTCATCCCAATAACCTTGCCAATATCCTTTTGTGTTTTCAAAAACAGAAAGACTACCGTTTGCGGGGATGAATTCTATTGATTCAACAGGGTTAGCCTTAATCGTAACAGGAACCTGACATTCTCTGCCCATATATTCAACGGTAATGTAGTTATTACCGCCAACAACCCAAGGCTTAACATATTGGCTCTCAAAATAGGAAACATCAAAATAACCTATATATCCGTCAGCGGAAAACCAACCGTTACGATAATCACCGTATTCTTCGTCATAGGCATAATCGAACACGAAAACTTTTTTGCTACCGTCAGTATAATTAACGGTTAACGCATTGTCATAGTTATAAATATCTTGAGCCTGATAATAGAAGTATTCTTCATCCTCGCCGGTTTCTTCGTTGTATCTATCATCCCAATATCCATCCAAATTCTCAATGAATTCATAAGCGGTTTTCGGGGTGAACTCTATAGATTCAACGGGGTTTTCGATAATTGTAACAGGAATCTTATACTCCTTGAACATATACTCAACAGTAATATAATTATCACTACCTAAAGTCCAGTGAGTATCCTCTTGATTATTATAAAAGTGAACGTAGGTCTTGCTCTCGTCTATTTCCTCACCGTTTTCAGAAAACCAACCGTTTTTCTGATAATTATCCTCACCATACCAGTAACCTTCGTCATATATGTAATCGATCGTGCTACCGTCAGTATATTTTACTGTAAGCACGTCGCCTTCACAAAGGTCGGGAGTGTAGTAATGGAAATACGGCTCACCAAAGCCTTCTCCGTTCAAACGACCGTCCACCTCAAAAAACAAGGTGTAATCCTCAGGATTTGCAGGAGTAAACTCTATTGATTCAACGGGATTCTCCTTTACAGACATACTAACCTGAGTAGTTTTATTCATATACTCAACGGTAAGTAAGTTTTCTCCGCCTACTGTCCAAGGTGTTTCTTCCTGGTAAGAGCTTGTTGTTATATCGCACTGTGACAAATCAAGCGTTTCACCGTTTGCAGCTATCCAATCGTTACACAAGTAACCATCCTCATCACAACTTTCAGTATAAGTATAGCTTACAACCCTACCGTCTGTATAAGTAACAGTGATTGTATTACCTAAACACTCATTTGCAGAGGGAATATTATAACAATAATAAGACGATACAATTTCACCCATATCATTATAGATATTCATCCAGTCTCCGCCAAATTCTTTAATGAGATAGTAATAATCTACAAAAGAAAAAGCTATTGATGCAACAGGATTTTCGATTATTGTAACAGGTGAATAGAATTCAACGCCAAGATAACTGAGAGTCATATAGTTTTCTTCACCCAATAACCAAGGGTCATACTCTTGATAAGTTAGCTCCTCAAGAAGTGAAGATACTAATCTGCTACCATCTGCAGCTTCCCAAACGTTAATTGAAGAATCGTAAACGTAAGCCTTAGACGTACCGTCACCAAAAGTAAGAGTAATGGTGTCACCGTCATTGTTTACAACACTGTAATAGTAATGGTAATAATCTTCGTACTCATTCGTGTTTTCAACATAACGTTGACTCCAATATCCACCTATTTCTTCTACAAGCTCAAAGGGTTCAGCAAGAGTGATAGAAGCTGACGTAATATCCATATTAAGTATCTCTATTTTAAAGTTAATTGGGTACCCGTAGCCATGATAGTTGTGAAACTTAAGAGTGTATTCGCCCGCTTCAAGATATACGACACCTTGAAAATTTCTTCCGGCGTCATCATCAAATTCTGTAATACAATCCCCTACACTATCGTAAATAGTTATTTGGGGATCGCCTTCGCCGTAAGAAGAAAAAACGTAATTCCCGGCTTCTTCAACAACAAAAACGCCTTCATCTTCGCTTGATACAGTATGTAATACGTCAAGCTGATAATCTGACGCCGCTGATGCTACAACTGTAAGGCAAGAGAACATTGATATTACCATTAATAAGCTTAATAATAATGATAAACCTTTTTTCATTTTTTTACCTCCATTTATTTTTGTTTTATTTTTCGCTTGCTTTGTAGCTTTTCTCTGACCCGAAGGGCTACAAGGCAATTATTTATAATTATTGGCATTTATCACATCGGGCTAACTGCTGACCTACAGTATAGTACCCTCTGCTGCTAAATACGCAATTATTACCTCTTAAAAGGCCGCTTTTTTCACAATAAAACTCTCTTACGATTTTATTGCTTTCAGGATATTCTTTATTTTTTAATTCTGAATTTTCAAAAGCGTTTTTGAAAATTTCGGGGCATTGATTACCCTCACTTGAAAACGAATGGTAAACAGCGCAGGTAAAATCAGGTGTAAAGCCTGCAAACCAGTTATCTGCATTACCTGAGGTTGTACCTGTTTTTCCGCCTACGTCAACACCCTTTATTCGTGCCTCCTCGCCTGTTCCGTATTTAACTACAAGCTGAAGCATTTCATTCATAATAACGCTTGTTTCAAGAGAGAAAACTCGTTTCTCTTCATACTGTGATTTATATACTGATTTGCCGTTTTTAAGCAATTCATCTACCGCGGTAGGCTTACAATACGTTCCGCCGTTTGCAAAGGGCTGATAATACCCTGCCATATCAATAGCCGAAACGCCGTTGTAAAGATACCCTAAAGCGATATTACCCAAAACCTCGGTTTCGTCAGTACCTTCAATTTTAGTTTTTTCATAGTCAACGTTTATTCCGTAATCATTTTCGAGAACGTCTATTGCATTTTGTACACCTAAGGCTTGAAGAAGCTTAACTGCTACTGTATTTGTTGAATTAGCAAGAGCATCCGTTAAAAGCATCTCTTTTTCAGTATATTGACCGTTTGAGTTTACGGGCCAATCTGACATCTCGCCGTTATCTTCCCGGATTTTCGTTACGGGCGAATCAACGAACGTGCTTGACCAGTTGAATTCACCGCTTTCAATTGCAGGTGCGTAAACGCTTATAGGCTTTATAGTTGAGCCTGCATAGGTTTTTGACATCGAGCCGAGAGCTTCCGCACCGTTAGAAAAAACTGCAGTAAGCTTACCGTGAAGGTCGGTTGTTGCTATATAGCAATTTGTACCGCTTTCAAGCTTTTGCTTTTCATAGCCCTGAGCTATTTCGTCAAAGGTAGCTTTATCAAGGTTAGTTTTTATTTCCGTAACGTTTTTGAAAAGGTGCTTTTCTGCCTGAGCTTCAGATAAATCGTTTTCATTAACAAATATTTCTATTGCGTGATTTACGGCTACCATAACGTATTCCGTATATTTTTCATCCGTTGCGGTAACCGCCGTAGAAAAGCCGTTCCACGATGCCGTGCCTATTTCCTCGCCGTCATTAGCTTTAATTGCTATATTCTGTTCACCGCCGAAGGAAAAAGCAACGAGAGCACCAACTAAAGCTACAACGAAAACAGCTATTATTGAAAAAACTATGATTAATTTCTTTTTAGAATTCTCCACTGTTTTCGTACTCCTCTATAATCTCTGCGTATTCCTCGGGCAAATCGAGCTCCGGCTTGTTTTGAATTTTCCAAGCAAGAGGGCTTGTTTTTTCTTTTGTTTCAGCAAGACGGTCTATTATATCAACAAGCTCTCTTTTGCAAACCCTTGCACTCTGTTTATCATTAACGTTTTCATAAAGTGAAACACCGATTAAAAGCTTTTCGCAAAAATCCGTATACTCCTCTATGGAATATGGCGCACAGTCTATTGCCTTATTCTTGTATTTGATAACCTTTTTAAAGTCACCCTTTTCATAAAAGTGATTTGCTTTAACGTCATAAGCAATAGCAAGATAACCGTTTTCTTCAATTATTTCCTCGGCATACTCTAAAAGGCGGTCATCATTAGCTTCAGTAGTAAGAAGCTGCATTTTTGTCATAGTATCATGACCGTATATCTTTTCTACCGCTTCATATTTTCCTAAAAGATACATTGAATTTACGAAGCCGAAATATACGCTTGTAAGAATCAACACACCTGCTATAGATGATACGAGTATAGCATTGGGCTTAAACGAAATTTGTTTATATAAGTCGTAATTCAAAGCAAGAATTATTACAAAGAAAACACAAACAAACTCTAAATCGAAGTCAAAAAGACTGTGACCGAAAACTGTAAAAAGCAAAAGCCTTTGTCTTAAATCTGATTTCTTTGAAAAGAACGATGCACCGATAACAAAGAAAAATGCTAACGACGGCACCCAACCCACGTCAAGCAAAAACTGTAACGCAGAGTTATGTACAAAAGCTATTGAATAAACACCCGTCTGAAAAGAGCCTTGAGAGAAATAATAACCGTAATAGCCTAAGCCGAAGGGGTGCTTTAATATTACGGGTAAAGCGTCAAGATAGTAAAGAATACGACCTAAGAATGTACTTGACTCAAGAGAAATTGTTAAGAATCGACCAACCGTCTGTACGCTGTCGGTGATAAACACAGCTGCAATACTGATTAAAACCGTTCCGCCGAAAATAAGAAGAATGTTTCTTTTAAGCTTTTTGTTTTTAAGAGTAAAGAAAAATGCAATAACGGTAAGCACAAGGAAAATAAAGACTGTTCGGCTACCCGTAAGGAAAATTAAAACTACTAGAGCTGCAGTTATAATCCAGCTTTTTAAATCTACCTTTTCCGCGGTTAACAATATAACGATTCCCGCAAGGCAGAATACCGCAAATGCATTAGGCGACTGAAAGAAACCGCCAAGACGCTCGGCAACTAAAAGATAATTACTTAAAAACGGAATAAAGGAAAGACCGTAAGCAAGAACACCGTTTACAGCAGCACTTAACGGAATAGCTTCAAGAAGTTGATTTCTCTCGGTTTTATCGTACCCACTTACAATGAAACCTAAAAGGGCAACGGGCAAAAGCTTAAAGAAGCCGTAAACGGCAGTACCGCTGTCAACCGCCCATATAGAAACTACAAGGTACGACACAACAAGAAGAGTAGTTGCACCTACTGTGATATTAAATTTAAACGGCTCTTTTTCTTTTGTTGTAAATGATTTATAAATCATAAACCCTGCAAGAATAACAGAAAAAAAGCAGGAAATTGCGGTGTAATAACCACCCACAATAAAACCGCTAAAAAATATAAAAGCTTTTAAAAAATTAAGTTCATTTTTCTTGCTTATATCCATTCGAAATACTCCAAATTATATACAATAATACAATTATAAGTTTACCATTATCAAAACCCTCGGTCAATTAAAATGATGTCGTCTTTTTGCACAAAGTTTCTTATTGAAATTTTATATATAAAATGGTAAAATTATTTTATTCGACAAAGGAGTGTTTTTATGACGAAAAAAGAAAGAGCAGAAGCTATTTGCAGACTTTTGAAAAATGATTATCCCGAGGCGATTTGTCAGCTTAATGCAGATACGCCCTTTCAGCTTCTCGTTGCTACTCGTCTTTCGGCTCAATGCACGGATGCAAGAGTTAATCTTGTAACCCCTGCCCTTTTTGAAAAATACCCGTCGGAAAACGAGCTTGCAGAGGCCGATATTACTGACGTTGAAAGCCTTATTCACTCCTGCGGTTTTTACAGAGCAAAGGCAAAAGACCTTGTTGGTATGGCGAAGGAAATCCGCGACACCTATAACGGAATATTGCCCGATACTATTGAGGAATTGACAAAGCTACCCGGTGTGGGGAGAAAAACTGCAAATTTAATCGTCGGTGACGTTTACAAAAAGCCTGCGGTTGTTGCCGATACCCACGTTATAAGAATCACAAATCTTTTAGGACTTTCCTCTTCAAAGGACCCGAAAGCAGTTGAGTTGGGTCTGAAAAAAATACTGCCACCCGAGGAAAGCAACGATTTTTGTCACAGAATTGTGCTTCACGGACGGGCAGTCTGCATAGCAAGGCGACCGAAATGTGATATCTGCTCCTTAAAAGACGTTTGCAAGCATTACCAGACAAAGGTGAAATAAAGCAATGGGATATACTAAAAAAAGAAAAATATATATTGCAATTTCCGCAGTTCTTCTTGTGGCGGTTATGGTAACGATTTTCTTGCTTTCCGCTGAAAACGGTGAGCAAAGCTCAAATACAAGCGGAACATTTGTAAAAATTCTCACCGCTATATTAGGCTTTGCACCGCCCGAAAACATTGTAAGGACCTTAGGTCATTTTTGCGAATTTGCCGCATTGGGTTTTCTCTCTGCAAATATGCTTTTCGCATATAAAAACAAGCTAAAGCCTGTTTTAACAGCTTTGCTTTCTTTAGGCTATGCCGTAACCGATGAAATTCATCAGATATTTGTTCCCGAAAGAGCTTGTCAGTTATCTGATTTAGCCGTTGATTTCGGCGGGATAATTTTAGGAACAATTGTTTTTTCTGTAATTTATTTAATCATCAAAAGATTTGAGAGGTGCAAAAATGAAAGCAACTGAAAAAATCAAAAGAAAAATTTATAATAAAATCGGCGTTATAGTTAACAAGGTTGGTCAGAATGAGGCTAAATTTACTGATAACCTTGATACAACCGTTACCGAAGGAATACCCGAGCTTTTAAGAGAAGCAGGTGCCGAGGGTACCGTGCTTTTGAGAAACGATAACGTGCTTCCTCTTAAAAAAGATGATATTCTTTCAGTTTTCGGCAGAGTTCAATACGACTATATGTACGTTGGCTACGGCTCGGGCGGTGACGTTATAAAGCCCTACACAGTTAATCTTATTGAAGGTCTTGAAAACTCAGATATAAACTACAATAAAGAGTTAGCATCAATTTACGAAAATTGGTGCAAAAAGAATCCCCCCGACCACGGCTTTTGGGGGCATTGGCCTCATTATTACGAAGAGATGTATATTGAAACTGCTGATATAAAAAAAGCGGCAGAAAAATCCACCGTTGCCGCAGTTGTAATAGGTCGTTCTGCAGGTGAAGACAGAGAAAACTATCTTACAGAGGGTAGCTATTTTCTTACAGAAGCAGAAAAATCTCTCATTAAAAGAGTAAGTGAAGCTTTCGAGAAAACTATCATTATTCTTAATACGGGTAGTATTATGGATATGAGCTGGGAAAAAGAAATCCTCAAAAACAAGGGTGCTATTATGTACGTTTGGCAAAGCGGTATGGAAAGCGGAAACGCAGTTGCAGACGTGCTTTCAGGTGAAAAAGAGCCCTCGGGAAGACTTACCGATACTATTGCAGAAAGCTATTCCGACTATCCTTGCTCTGATGATTTCGGTGAAAAGGAATACAACAACTACACTGAAGATATTTTCGTAGGCTACAGATATTTTGAAACCTTCGCAAAGGATAAGGTTTTGTATCCCTTTGGATTCGGTCTTGGGTATTCTGAATTCAACAGAGAATTTGTAAAAGCAAATCTTGAAAACGATACTGTTTCAATTACCGTAAAAGCAACGAATATTTCTGATTACTGCGGTAAAGACGTTTTACAGCTTTATGCTTCTCAGCCTCAAGGTAAATTAGGTAAGCCTGCAAAGGTTTTATGTGGCTTTGAAAAGACAAATGCTCTCAAAAACGGTGAGAGTCAGGAAGTTACAATTTCTTTCCCCCTTTATGCAATTGCTTCTTACGATGACAGCGGTAAAAGCGGTCATAAATCCTGCTACGTGCTTGAAGGCGGTGAATACAGCTTTTATTTGGGTGGTAACGTGCGAGACTGCGAAAAGGTATGGTCATTCACCCTCCCAGAAACAAGGGTTATCGAAGAATTAAAAGAAGCTTCTGCACCACAACATTCTTTTGAAAGAATGATAGCAAAAGAAGAAAACGGAAAAACAACCTATGACTTTGAAAACGTGCCTACCTCAACTGAAGATTTAAGAAAGGTTATTCTTAAAAATCTTCCCAAGGATTGCGGTTACAAAGGTGATTTGGGTATAACTCTTGCCGACGTTAAAAACGGCAAAAATACACTTGATGAATTTGTCGCTCAGCTTTCGCCCGATGAATTAGAGGCTATCAGCCGTGGTGATTATACTATGGATAGCTCTTTAGGTGCAAAGGGCAACGCAGGTGTTATGGGCGGAGTACTCCCCTCTCTTCGCAAAAAAGGTGTTGAACCGCTTACAACAACAGATGGTCCTTCGGGTATACGAATCGGTGCTTGTTGCTCGCTTCTTCCTATCGGTGCATCTATTGCTTCAATGTGGAATACGGCTTTAACTGAAAAGATTTACGAAAAAATCGGCGAAGAAATGACAGTTAAAGGCTCTGATATTTTACTCGCACCGGGTATGAATATTCACAGAAGTCCCCTTTGCGGAAGAAACTTCGAATATTTCTCGGAAGATCCGTTTATTACAGGCAAAACTGCCGCTGCAGTTGTAAAGGGTGTGCAAAAAGCCGGTGTTTCTGCTTGTCCTAAGCACTTTGCTTGTAACAATCAGGAAACAAACAGAACTAAAACTGATTCAAGGCTTTCCGAAAGAGCATTAAGAGAAATTTATCTTAAGGGCTTTGAAATTTGCGTCAAAGAGGCTCAGCCTAAAACGCTTATGACCTCTTACAACAAAATCAACGGTGTATGGGGTCACTACAACTACAATCTTTGTACTAACATTCTTCGTAAGGAATGGGGCTTTAAAGGGCTTGTTATGACAGACTGGTGGATGCAATACACCGAAAGCCCCGAATTCCCGAATCTTAAAGACAATGCTTACCGCGTAAGAGCAGGTGTTGACGTGCTTATGCCCGGTGGTAAAAGGTCAGGAAAGAGAAAGCCCGACGGTACTCTTCTTAAAACCTACGGCGAAAAAGACGGCATTACCTTAGGCGAAATGCAAGAGGTAGCAAAGCACGTGCTTTCAGTTGTTTTAGATATTAAATATTGATAATAAAAAAGGAAAAGATGTGTTCAAAAATTAAACTGAACACATCTTTTTTAGCTTTTTAATGGGGCAAGGAAATTACAAGAGCAAACACTCCGTTTTCGTATTTCACAAGCATATCACCGTTATATTTATCAACGGCTCTCTTAATACTTTTCAGTCCCAACCCGTGATTTTCTTTATCCTTCTTTGCGGAAATATACGACCCTGCTCTGCGTTTAGGGGCATACAAAGACGGATTTTTAACGGATATTATCATTTCGCCTTCGCTATCGTTAATTTTAAGGTCAATATATCTTTCTTTAACCTCTTCAATTTTAAGGCAAGCCTCTATAGCATTATCAAGAGCGTTACTTAAAACCGTGCAAATATCCATAGACGATATTTTAGTATTTTCAAGAGAATTTATATCAAACTGGGTTGAAATCTGATTTTTCTGAGCGTAAATAAGCTTTTCGTTAAGCACCGCATCAACGGCGGTGTTTTTGCTCATTGAAACGTACGTTGCCTCTTCAATGGCATCCGTCATTTTTTCGAGGTAATCAAGAAGCTCCTCTTTAGAGCCGTTTTCGGCAATACCCCTTAAACTAAAAATATGATTTTTAAGGTCGTGCCTTAACTCTCTCGTTCTGTTATAGCTTTCCTCAATACGCTTGAAGGACTGCTTTTCAAGTCGCATCTGCATATTGAGAATATCAGAATTCCTTTGAATCTCAAGCTGATTCTGAAGTCGGGAAAACAAAGTGAATATAAGAATGTTTATAAAAACAAGACCGACGGTTGAAATAATGATATATATATTTATTTCTTCACCGGGGACAAGTCTGTCGATGTAATATTGATACACCGTAAGCGTTCCGAGGGTAGTAACGGGAACGGACATAAGCATAAGCCAATATCTTATAGGTACGGCTTTGTTTTTTGCCTTTGTAAACATACCGATAAGAATTATCAGCACAAGCATAAATATATTCGGTAGCTCAATAGATAAAATTCTGTAGAAAAAGCCTTCAGTATCAAGATAAGGTATTCTATCGAAAATTTTATCTATGAATAGTGAAAAAGCGAAGTAAGACAAAAGCTTTGAAAGAGCAACAAACAATGAGTAAATAACAACGAAAAGAGCCTTCAACCTCTTTTTACCGTCGTAAACAACAAAGGCAATAATTAAAATCAACGCCATCTGGACACCGGTTTTGATATTACCCGTTTGCCCTGTTTCCTGCAAGGCTAAAAGAATAGCGGAGCTTACGGCAAACGCCGACCATTTAGGAATTTTACTTTTATATTTCTCTTCAAAAAATGCATTCATCAAAAGAAACGCAAAGAGCATTTCAATTGTTGATGAAAACAGTCTTATAAGATAAAAAAGAGTTGTTTCGATAAATTCAAGCATATTTATCACCGAAATTAAAATTTAACTTTTTGACCAGAGGTAAGCCTCTTTTACGGCAGTTGCACGGCTTTTACTTACGGGAAGAATATCACCGTTTTTAAGGGTAACCTCTGTTTTTGAAACACTGTTTATTTTAAATGCATTAACAAGAAAGCTTTGATGAATTCTTATAAAATTATCATTTTTAAGAGAGTCTTCAATATCATCAAGCTTACCGTAAAAGGAATGGTCCTCGCCTTTTGTGTGAACAATTAAAACTCTTTTATTGCTTTCAAAATATAAAATATCGTTAAGAGGTAAATTTTTCACAACCGAGGTTGTTTTTAACGGAAACACCTTGTCAATATTCTTTTTTAACTCGGTAAGACATTCACCAAAAATTCTGTCAAAGGCATTTACCAAATCGGTTTTGAGAATATACCTGAAAGCCTTTACCTCGTAGCCCGAAAAAACGTATTCCGCAGAAGAGGTTACGAAAACAATAAGACTGTTTACGTCGTTTTCCCTTAAAAGCTTTGCACAGTCAACACCGTTTATGGTTTTCATTTTTATATCAAGAAAAATGATATCGAAATCATTAGATATTTTACAAGCCTCTAAAAGCGGTGCACTATCGTAGAAAACAGAAATTTCTGCATCCTCATCCACCCTTGCAAGATAATCGGTTATTCTTTTTTCTATGTAATCGCAAATATTCTTTTCATCGTCGCAAACTGCAATTTTCAGCATATTCTCACCTCTTTTCAAATTCAATATATCACAAAAGAAATATCTTTACCATAGTTTTTTTATATTAAATCATACCATCTAAAAATTGGTAGTTTAAAAACCCACCAACAAAAATAAGAACTACAGTTGCCCACAAACCAAAATTTGCAACATTTTTATAATTCTTTTCTTTTATAGCAAAGGCTATGCTTATTGCTATAAGTAAAACACTTATTATTGCGGGAAGTATACCCATAATTCCAAGGAAACCGAAAGCAATACCGATGTAACCAAATATCATTTCGAAAAGCTCGTATATTGCTGAATCAAAGCTCCAAAAATAAGCTAATGCACAATTGACTGCAAAAGTAAGTATAGAAACAATTGAAATTACAGTAAACGGTTTATAAAGCTTTCTTAATTTTTCAGATGTCTTTTTAATCATAGTAACATCTCCTTTCTTTGTCTACACAATATCATAAATACTGAAAAAACTGCCCGAAATGTAACTTTCGGACAGTTTTTTGTAATTTTTGTACGGTTTTACATTAAGAAAAGCGGTGACGGAAGTATACGAATAGGTTTTGATGCAGTTTGTGATTTCTCTGCCCCGAAGCTGTATGAGATACTGCGAGTGGGCAGAAAATCGCAAAATGCGCAAAAACTATCGTATAATTCGTGTATTGCCTTTCCATATATTCCATATCTGTTGCTCGTCGTCAGGTTGAGCGTAGTCTGTTAAAAAGGTTGATGCAAGAACACCGCTTGCCCAGGCAAAGTGAATTTGCTCTTCGGGGGTAAAGCCTTTAATAATTGCGTAAAGAAGACCGCCAACAAAGCCGTCACCGCCACCGATACGGTCAATTATTGCTATTTCTTTGGGTTCTACAAACTCAAATTCGTTTCCGTATTGCATAGCACAGCCCCACAAATGACGATCGGCAGATTTTACCTCTCTTATATTCGTTGCAAAAACCGTTGTTTCAGGGAAAAGCTTTTTAACTTGTTTTACAGTTTCCCTGAAATGCTCAACGGGTGAAAGCTCCTCTTGTCTTCCTACTGCTTGAAATTTTGTTCCCAGGCATAGCATATAATCGGATTCGTTACCGATTATTATATCCGAAAGACTTGCTATTTCGCTGAAGATTTTTCGCAATTCCTTTTCTCTGTTTTCCCAAAAGGATGCTCTGTAATTAAAATCAAAAGAAATGAGTGTGCCGTATTTTTTAGCCGTTTTTACGAGCTCAAGGCAAAATTCTCCCGTTTCTTCAGACAATGCACAAATAAGCCCCGAAAGATGAAGAATTGCAACACCCTCTTCTTTAAAAAGCCTTTCTAAATCGAAATCCTTTACATTTAAGGTTTTGCCTACCTCGCCTGCTCGGTCGTTATGCACCCTCGGTCCTCTTAAACCAAAACCGCTATCGGCAATATTAAACTGATGACGGTAGCCCCAAGGGCCGCCCTGCTCAACGTCTTTACCCTCAAAATCCATATTTCTTGCACGAAGATTTGCTTTAATAAAATTTGCTATGGGGCTATCCTTTACAAAGGTTGTAAGCACCTTTACGGGTAACCCTAAATAAGAGAGAATTGAAGCAACGTTAGTTTCCGCAGAGGTTACCTGAAGGTGAAAAATATCTGAAGAAAAAACCGTTTGTCTGTCGGGCGGTAATAGGCGTACCCCCATACTCGTAGGCACAACGAGAGCGTATTTATATTTGTCTTTAAGCTTTATCATTTTTCTTCCTTATTTCCAATTAGTATGAAAGTTTTTTCCCTTAGGAAAATCTGTTCTTTCGTAGGTGTGAGCACCGAAATAATCTCTTTGAGCCTGCAAAAGATTTGCGGGAAGCTTTTCGGACCTATAGCCGTCAAAATAAGTGAGTGCCGCCGCTAAAGACGGTACCGAAATACCGTTGAGCATTGAAACTGCACATACTTTTCTGAGGCTTTCAATTCCGTCGAGAATTTCATTTTTAAAATAAGGATCTAACATAAGATTCGTTAAATCGGGGCGTTTGTTAAACGCCTCTTTAATTTTATCTAAAAACACACTTCTTATAATACAACCGCCTCGCCACATAAGAGCGATATTGCCGTAATCGAGCCCCCAATTTTTCTTTTCGGAAACGGCTTTCATAAGAGAAAAACCCTGAGCATAAGAAATAATTTTTGCACAGTATAAGGCTTTTCTTAATCGGTCAATATATTCTTGAGTTTCGCCCTTAAATTCAACATACGGGCCTGAAAGCTCTTTAGATGCCTCTACTCTTTCGCTTTTCATAGCACTTAAATATCTTGCAAAAACGGCTTCGCTTATAAGCGTTACGGGCACGCCCTCGTCAAGTGCGGTAACGCTTGTCCATTTACCCGTGCCCTTTTGCCCTGCCGAATCAAGAATTTTTTCTACAAGAGGTGAGCCGTCCTCATCCTTTACTGTAAAAATATCGGTTGTAATATCTATAAGATAGCTGTCAAGCTCGGTGCTTTTCCATTCGGAAAAAACTCGGTGAATATCCTCAGCAGAAAAATTCATAAGGTTTTTCATAAAATGGTAGACCTCGCAAATCAACTGCATATCACCGTATTCAATGCCGTTATGCACCATTTTTACGAAATGACCTGCTCCGCCTTTACCTACCCAGTCACAGCAGGGCTCACCGCTATCCGTTTTGGCACAAATTGACGTAAAAATCGGCTTCACCTTTTCCCAAGCCTCGTGAGAGCCACCGGGCATCATCGACGGACCCTTGAGAGCTCCCTCTTCACCGCCCGAAACACCTGTACCGATATAGAAAAGACCTTTGCTTTCAACGTATAAGGTTCTTCTTTCGGTATCCTCGTAATGAGAGTTACCGCCGTCAATTATGATATCACCGGGGGACAAAAACGGGATAAGCTCTTCTATGGTTTTATCTACCGCTTCCCCCGCTTTTATCATAAGCATAATTTTTCGGGGACTTTCAAGAGAATGAACAAACTCTTCAAGAGAATGAGCACCGAAGATATTTTTACCCTTTGCCTTTGAATTAATAAACGTATCAACCTTTAAAACCGTTCTGTTGTAAACGGAAACGGTAAAGCCCTTGCTTTCCATATTAAGCACAAGGTTTTCACCCATTACCGCAAGACCGATAAGACCAATATCAGATTTTTTCATAAAATTTTCCTTTCTTTATATCTTTTGAATATTTCAATTGAGTTATTTGCGATTTTTGTAGTACTGAAAGGAGGTAAGTAGGGTACCACCCACCGTTCCGATTAAAGTTTACTCAATCTGAAACAAACTTCACGAAATACACAATAGCTTTTTGCGTTAGTAATCAAAAGAACGGTCCCCCCTCGTATAATAAAAAAGTAACGAAAATACCAATAAAATGGTAAATATGTTACACTGAAAGAGGTGTTGTGGATTGGTTTGGTCCCCCTACCGCAAGACGGTTAAAATGGAGGCTCCAACCACAGACCTTTGCA
>JAGBCU010000032.1 GCA_017937865.1 Clostridia bacterium
GACGCAAGGATGAAATCAGCTAACGCTGATGAAATCTTCGGCTTTGCCTCAGATGAAATTAAATCCACCCATCCGCCGTCGAGGCGGATTTCATCCAACGAAGTTGGATTTCATCGTCGAAGAAGATTTCACCCACCCGCAAGGGTGGATTTAGTTGAAAAAAGCACCGACAAAGTCGATGCTTTTTTCTTGGTGCGGGTGACAGGACTTGATGGGCTCTGCCCATCATTCGCTACGCGAACGCCCGATTATGTTCGCCTTCGGCGAGGGCAGGTTCAAGTCCTATTATCGTACTCATAAAACAAAAATAGAGTCACAGAAGTGACCCTATTTTTATTTGGTGCGGGTGACAGGACTTGAACCTGCACGGGGGTGCCACCAGAACCTAAATCTGGCGCGTCTGCCAATTCCGCCACACCCGCGGATATTAAGTAAGAAGTAAGAGTGAATAGTGAAGAAGTTAAAATGTGTAAACTGAACTATATGGTGAGAGTCAATTTTTTTCAGAATTCACAAAAACTTTAATGGTAGTGATTGTAACACATTAATTGATTAAATGCAATATTAATTCTGTTTGTTTTATGCTTTTTGTGGTTGCTTTTATTAATCATTTGACGGTAGTTTCGTATGTGTATAGCGGAAAAAGAACTTGAATATGTCATTTTTTGATAAGTATTATACAAATTTTGACAAAAAAATTGTGTTTTATTTGGTTATCCGTCTTGACTATTGAATATTTATTTATTATAATATACAAGATGATGTATTATTTGTGGTAATAATGCACTATCCGTATTATATGATAATGGTTTTGTTATTTATATTTTTATATATTTTCATTTACAATATTTAATTTTTGTTTTACATAACTTTCGTTATGGTGTTTTTATATTAATTTTATAGATATGGCCCGCACGCGTGTGAACGCCTGCGACAAAACTTTTATTATAATCAACAGCTGTATTATTTCGGTTGTTGTTCTTTTAGTGGCGGAAAGTGCTTTTGCATTTTCGTCGCTTTTTGTTTTTATTCATTTTTATTTATGAAAGGGGCACCGAACA
Source organism: Clostridia bacterium (assembly GCA_017937865.1). Classification (GTDB taxonomy): domain Bacteria; phylum Bacillota; class Clostridia; order Oscillospirales; family Acutalibacteraceae; genus DTU089. The sequence goes on from JAGBCU010000032.1 coordinate 1,062, forward strand.
AATGGATCCTATATCAATAATTCTTATTATTGTAGCGCTTGTTGTAGGCGTAGTTGCAGGTTTTTTCATCGGCGGCGCTCACCGTAAGAAAGTTGCGGAGGCTGCTATCGGCTCTGCTACTGACGAAGCTGCAAGAATAGTTAACAACGCTATGACTGAAGCTGAGCAGAAGAAAAAGGAAACAATCCTTGAAGCCAAAGATGAAATTCACAAATTAAGAAGTGAAACAGAACACGATTTACGCGAAAGACGTGCTGAAGTTCAACGTCAGGAAAGACGACTTGTTCAAAAGGAAGAAAATCTTGACAAGAAAGTAGAAGCACAAGAGAAAAAAGAAGAAAATTTCGCAAAAAAAGTTAAAGAATTAGAAGAAAAAGAGCAGGAAGTTGAATCACTCAAAAGAAGTCAGCTTGAAATTCTTGAAAGGATTTCGGGTTATTCAAAAGAGCAGGCTAAAGACATTCTTCTTAAAACCCTTGATGAACAGCTCACTCACGAAAAAGCTGCAAAGATTTTCGATTATGAGCAGCAGGTTAAAGACGATATGGATAAGCTTGCAGGTGAAATTATTTCCGGAGCAATTCAACGTTGTGCTGCCGACCACGCGGCAGAGGCTACCGTTTCAGTTGTTAACATTCCTAACGACGAAATGAAAGGTAGAATCATCGGTAGAGAGGGTAGAAATATCCGTACTATCGAAACAATTACAGGTGTTGATCTTATTATCGACGATACGCCTGAAGCAATTACGGTTTCTTGCTTTGAGCCCGTTAGAAGAGAGATTGCAAGACTTACTCTTGAAAAACTTGTTTCTGACGGTAGAATTCACCCCGCAAGAATCGAAGAGATGTTTGAAAAGTCAAAGCGTGAGGTTGAAAATACAATTCGTCAGACAGGTGAAAAGGCTGTTATTGACGCAGGTATAAACGGTCTTAACAGCGAGCTTGTTAAGCTTCTCGGTAAGCTTAAATACCGTACCAGCTACGGTCAAAACGTTCTTAACCACTCTCTTGAGGTTTCTTACCTTGCAGGTCTTATGGCTGCAGAGTTAGGTGCTGACGTTAAGCTTGCAAAAAGAGCCGGTCTTCTTCATGATATCGGTAAGGCTCTTGACCACGAAAAAGAGGGTACTCACATCGAGCTTGGTGTTGAGGTTGCAAGAAAGAATAAAGAAAACGATCAGGTTATTCACGCTATTCAGGCTCACCACGGCGACGTTGAAGCTAAAACGATTATCGCTTGTCTTGTTCAGGCAGCCGATGCTATTTCAGCAGCCCGTCCCGGTGCAAGACGTGAAAACATTGAATCTTACATTCAACGTTTACAGAAGCTTGAAGAGATTACAACGTCCTTCGCAGGTGTTGATAATGCCTTTGCTATTCAGGCAGGCCGTGAGGTTCGTATTATGGTTAAGCCTGACGCAGTTTCAGATGACCAGATGGTACTTCTTGCAAGAGATATCGTTAAGAAAATTGAAGGCGAACTTGAATATCCCGGTCAGATTAAGGTTAACGTAATCAGAGAAAGCCGAGCTGTTGATTTCGCAAAATAATAAAAAAGCGGAACTTACTCAGGTGGGTTTCGCTTTTAGCATATTATACATACTAACCTATATATAGAAACGATGGTAAATAAAATGCGTTTACTCTTCTTAGGCGACGTAGTCGGTGAGGGCGGTTGTAAGTTTTTAATGAAAAAGCTTCCCGATTACAAAAGAGAAAACAAAATAGACGTTTGTATTGCAAACGGTGAAAATTCGGCTCAGGGAAACGGTGTTACCCCTTGCTCTTGTGAGATGCTTTTTTCAAGTGGTGTTGACTTTATTACTTTAGGTAATCACACTTACAAAAGATTCGAAATAATGGATTATCTCGATAAAAATCTTCCAATAATAAGACCGTATAACTTCCCCGAGGGTGCACCGGGTAAGGGTGTTGGGATAATTGATAAGGGCAGATACAGAATTGCCGTTATAAATATGCTCGGTACGGTTTATTCCGAGCCCTTGGGAAATCCCTTTTCGCAAATGGAAAAGGCACTCAAGGAAACAGAAGGTTGCAAAACTGTTATAGTTGATTTTCATGCAGAAGCAACTGCAGAAAAAAGAGCAATGGGATTTTTCCTTGACGGCAAGGTAACGGCAGTTTTAGGTACTCATACCCATGTTCAGACTGCTGACGAGCAGCTTTTACCCGAGGGTACTGCATATATAACCGATTTAGGTATGGCGGGTCCCGTGCAATCCGTTTTAGGAATAAAACCGGAGCTTACGATTAAAAAGTTTAAGACTAATTTACCCGTAAGATTCGAGAATGCACAGGGCGAATATTCTATGAACGGTTGCATTATTGAAATAGACGAAAAGACCGGTAAAGCAATTTCTATTGAAAGGGTGTCGGTAAAATGAAAAAAATAATTGCAATAATGCTTATTGTTTCGTTTTGCTTTACATTGTTTTCTTGTGATAACGATACTTCAAAAGAGCCCGAAACAACAGAAAAATACGTTTTACCTACGCCTGTTATTTCATCGGATATTTCTTTACCGTATACGTCTGCGGCGGATTTTAACCCTTATTCCACAACGGCTTCTCTTAACAGAGATTTAATTCCCGTAATATTTGAACCGTTATTTTTTGCAACGTCAGACGGAAAGGGCGAAGCTGTTTTAGCAACAACTAGCAAGATAGATGATAAAACTGTTACAATAAAGCTTAAAAATGATTTGAAATTCAGTGACGGTACGGAATTACTTGCTAGTCACGTAAAAAAATCCTTTGAAAATGCAAAAGCAAGCCCTTATTATTCGGCTCAGCTTTCCAATATTTCAGATTTTGTAATTATCGATAATTTTACAATACGTTTAAGCTTATATTCAGTTGACCTTTTAATCAATAATGCACTTAGCTTCCCTATTGCAAAAGAGAAAAAGGGTGAATATATCGGCTCTGGTAAATATTACGTTGAATACTTTAACGAGAAGCCCTATTTTGAGATAAATAAATACCATAGAGATTATTCTGAAAGCATAAATCAGCAAATTGCTCTTTACGATATGGCAGGTATTACAGGACCTGTTTATCCGTTTAAAGCAAATGAAATCAGTGTTTACAAAAACGATTTAAGCAGAGCCGAATATCTTAATCTTTCGTCTGAAACTATTTCAGTTGAAACTGACAGCCTTGTTTATATCGGCGTAAATTCTCATTGGGCGGGTAGCGTAACCTCAATTGCTACAATTCGTCAAGCGATTAATATGGGTATAGACCGCACGGTGATTTCAGCATCTTCATATCTCGGTCAGGGTAGCCCAACGGCAACACCTTTTAAAAATGATTTTTATGCACTTGACGGTGTAGAAAGGGTAAGCCTTAAGGGTGATATTGAAAAAGCTGTTAAGCTACTTGAGAAGGATGGCTTTGACAAGGTCAATAGCGACGGTATAAGAGGTAACGGCGGTATAAATCTTAACGTCAGTATTCTTGTTTGTACTGAAAATCAGTACAAATTAACCGTTGCCGAAAACTTTAAAACGGCTTTAGAAAAGTTAGGCTTTAGCGTATCGATTAACAAAAAAGATACTCAAGAAGCATTTTTGCTATCGTTAAGTGAGGGCTATTATAGCTTTTACGTCGGAGAGGTTATGCTGACCCCTAACTGTGATTTGGATTCCTTCTTTACTGAAGGGGGCAGTTTTAATTACGGTGTTCCCGCAGATATGTTTTCAATTTATTCCTCGTATAAAAACGGTGAAATTGAAATTGCAGAATTTATAAAGAATTTTGAAAGCTACGTACCGTTTATTCCGTTGTTTTACAGAAAAGACGTTGTATCTGTAAACCCTAATATTTCAGGTGTTGGCGAAAGCTACAAAATGTATTCGACAGTAAGCGACTGGAAGCTTAATAAAGCGAATTGATTATTAATAATTTTATGCTTGTAATTGAATGCAGTGTAATGTATAATTAATAAGTCTAATTGGAAATATTTTCATAAATGAAAGGAAGTTTTTAGATGGATCCTATTAAAGTGGATTTCTCCGGAAAGGGCAAACCGAAAGAGGTTGTTATTCCTCCGGACAAAAAAATTCTTAAGCTTATCATTAATATTGTTGTAACGCTTATCGGCGGTGCTGTTGCATATTACCTTATGCTTCCCGCACTTAACTTTAAGGCATTGGAATTCTATTATTTTATTGCGGTTGTTATTGCAATTTATATCGGTATGACGTTCCTTACATCAAAAGCGTTTATAAAACCCGAGTATATTGCTTACGTTAAGAAGCAGTCAATTGTACCTATCGCAATCGGTCTTGTTTTTGCTCTCGTTCTCGGTATAGGTTATCTTACTTCTGCCGCACTTTTCCGTGCAAAAGCATATAGCCGGATTATCGAGGTTAAAACAGAGGATTTCGGTGAAAGCGAAGATAGTATTACAACTATCACAAGCCTTGAGGATTTCAGTAGCGTTCCTATGATTGACAAAGACGTTGCTTTAAACCTTGCAAACAAAAAGTTAGGTGACCTTTCTCAGTGGGTTTCTCAGTTTGTTATTGATGAAACGTATTCAACCCAGATAAACTATAAGGGTAATCCTTACAGAATATTCCCTCTTAAATACGGTGACGTGTTTAAATGGATAAAGAATACACGTGACGGTCTTCCTGCTTATCTTGCTGTTAATATGTACACTCAGGAAGCAAACGCTGTTGTTCTTGAAGATATGCAGCTTCCTAACATTAAGGTTTCAACAAGCGAATATTTCAACGAAAAGCTTGCCCGCGTGCTTCGTTTCGCTTATCCTACTTATATGTTTGGCACACCCTCTCTTGAAATTGATGAAAACGGTCATCCTTGGTGGGTTTGCGAAAGAATTGATAAAACAGTAGGTCTTATCGGCGGTTCTGACGTTATCGGTGTTGTTCTTGTTGACGCTTGTGACAAAAACAATATTGAATATTACGATATTGAAACAGTTAAAAATAACGAAGCTATTCAGTGGATTGACCAGATTTATTCTGAGGACCTTCTTGTTCAGCAGTATAACTACTACGGTAAATACAGCGGTGGCTTTATAAACGCATATATCGGTCAAAGCGGTGTTGTTTCTACAACTGTTGGCTCAAGCTATATTGCAAGCGGTGATGACGTTTGGCTTTATACAGGTGTTACATCTGTTACAAACGACGACTCTATCGTTGGTTTTGCAATTATTAACCAGCGTACAAAGGAAGCTGTTTTCCAGAGAATTTCAGGTACAACTGAAGCAGGTGCAGAAATTTCCGCAGAGGGTATCGTTGCCGATAAGGGCTGGGATGCTACATTCCCAATACTTCTCAACATTGACGGTGAAGCAACCTACTTTATGGCTCTTAAGGATAACGACGTTGTTAAGAGCTACGCAATGGTTAGCGTTGAAAGAGTTCAGGATGCTGTAAGAAGTGAAGATGACGATAACCCCGATCTTGAGGCTTGTCTTAAAGCATACGTAAATAAGGTTAAAGCAAGTACAAAGAAGGTTCTTGAAATTAACTATAACGCAGTGCTTCCTGATGCAATCGGCGGCGAAAATTCAGGAAATGAAGATAGCAGTAACGAAGCACAGGTGAAGATTGAAACAATTACAGGCGTTATCACAGATATCCGTCCCGTTGTTATAAACGGTAACAGCGTTTATTATATTGCAGTTGACGGTCAGGCAACATACTATTCAATTTCTGCTGCAGACGATGAAACAGTTGTTATTCTTAACGTTGGTGATACAGTTAAGATTAGCTACAAAATAGCTGAAGGTAATATTATAGCTGCAAAATCAGTTGAAAGATAAGGTGTAGTAAAATGGATTGCATTTTTTGTAAAATAGCAAACGGTGAAATACCCTCAACAAAGGTCTACGAGGACGATACAGTTGTTGCGTTTAACGACCTTGAGCCTCAGGCACCTACTCATATTCTTGTGATACCTAAAAAGCATATAACCTCCGCTGCAGATATCAATGAAGAAAACAGTGGCGTAATTGCTCATATTTTTGAGGTTATCGCAAAAATCGCAAAAGAGCAGAATATGTCTGATGGCTTCCGCGTTGTAAACAATTGCGGTGACAGTGCGGGGCAAACAGTTAAGCACATTCATTTCCATCTTATGTCAGGCAGAGATTTTACCTGGCCTGCAGGCTGATAAAGTGAATTTGCAATAACAAAGGATAAATAAAATGAAAAGACCAATGTCCGTTTTGGGAATAACAGCTTTCGTAATCTGTGTCGCATTTTCTTTGTGTGGCATTAAGATTTTGACACTTGCTTTTATTCTCGGGGCATTGGTCTTGCTTTTATATTCAATAAAGCCGTTAAAGCTTAGAAGTAAAATAATAATTCCGACAATATGCGTAGCTTTAATTATCAGTAGCCTTTTGTGCTTTGGTTTTTATAAAAATAAGCTTGAGCCCTGCCTCAAATATGACGGTACAGTTACTGATATTCAAGGTAAGGTTATAAGTGAGCCTATACGTCGTGACGGATATGTTGGATTTACTTTAGAGACTGAATACGTAAATAACCGTGAATTCAATACAAAAATTGCTATTAGAGTAGCCGAAGGCGAAGCTGAAATTCAGCTTTATGATGTTTTAAGTCTTTACGATTCTGATATATCCGTTACTAAAAACGAAAAAAATAGATATGACGTAACAAGCTTTTCTGACGGTGTTTTTCTGTTCGCATCATCCAATGATTATTCTGTTTTAGGTAAATGCCTTAAAACACCTTATTACTATTGTATTAAGCTGAAAAGCTTTGTAACCGAGAGGGTATCGGAGTATTTAAAGCCTGACGAGGCTGGCTTTCTGAACGGTATGCTTTTCGGCGATAAATCGCAGATTGATAGCAGTATAATGGCGGATTTTCGCTATTCGGGTGTGGCACATCTTTTGGCGGTTTCGGGGCTTCATACAACGCTTTGGTGCGGATTAATAGGAAATATTTTAGGGATATTCATAAAAGATAAAAGAAAAATAGGCGTTTTATGTATATTGTTCCTTTGTGCCTTTTGCGTAATAAGCGCATTTACTCCGTCAGTTTTAAGAGCATCACTTATGGTGGGCGTGGTTTTTGTTGCACCGTTTTTCAATAAAGAGCAGGATAGCCTGAATTCGTTAGGCTTTGCAGTTTTAATTATATCTATAATTAACCCTTACGTTGTTATTTCGCCAAGCTTTTTACTGTCGGTTTCGGCTACCGTGGGAATTCTCTTTCTTAACAGTAAAGCGGAATTGATAACTAATATAACAAAGAAAATTAAAAATATTTATGTTATGAAAGCGGCAAATTACATCACTTTATCGGTTGCGGTTAGCGGTGTGGCGGGTATTTTTACATTGCCCGTTGCAGTATGGTTTTTCGGTAGCTTTAGCTTGCTTTCGCCTATAACGAATATTCTTTGCATGAATCTTGCTTTTTACGGTATGATAGCGGGTGTTGTCAGTGTGCTTCTTTCTTTAATACCATCTACTGTTGCTAATACTGTAACAATTATAGCCTTCAAATGTACGGAGTTTTTACTCGATATCGTTATAAATATTGTTTCAAGAATTGCAGATATAAGATTTTGCTCAATACATATTTTTAAAGAAAACCTAATTGTTGCTATAGTTTTGTGTTTGGTTGTTGCAGGTACCGGTTTTCTTATTATGAAAATAAGATACAGACGGGTTATATCAATCATTTGCGGTGCTTTGTGCGTATGCATAACGGTCGTTTCCTTCGCGTTACCGATGACGGAAAAATTCGGCACGGAGGTTACCGTGCATAATTCGGGGAACGGTATGCTTGTTACTGTGAAATCGGGTCTTGAGTATATGCATTTTATATTTTCAACGCAAGTAGAAAGCTTTGATTACGACAGAATGCCCGTTTCAACATCTGAAGAGAGTAAACTGTTATATATCGGCAGCACTGATAGAGAAACTGATTATCTTTCAGAAGTGTTTATTTCACAATTTAATCCTGAAACTACTGTAGCAACAAAGTATGTTAAAAAGTTGTGGGATTCTGACGGAAAGGCTTTCCCTGAAAATACTATAATTTCCGATGAGCATAAATTTAAAATGAATGATAAAATAGAGGTTACAACCGTTGACACGTATATACTAAGTTGTGCTATAATAGACCTGTGTGGTAAGAAGGTTGCGTTGCTATACAGAGGGGATATTGATACAGTAATTGACCGCTACGGTGAACCCGATATGCTTGTTACAACAAAGGCTGAATATAGCGGTTACGATAATATATCTACCGTTGTTATCAGTAGTGACTCTGATATTATATTTAACCGACAGCTTTTAGAAATGAAAAGCAAAAACGAAAACGTTTACGTTACCGCCGAGTGCGGTACGCTGACTATAAATTTAAGGGAGATTTAAAATGGCTTTTTTCAACGAAGATACTCTCAAAAAACAGATAAAATCGGGTGAATTTTCGCGAGTTTATCTCATTTACGGTGACGAGGGCTATCTTAAGCAGTTTTATGCAAATCAGATATGCAACAAAACAGTTGATAAAGATTTTGCGGACTTTAATCTCAAAAAACTTGAGGGCAAGGAAACCACTTTAAATGAAATATACGATTGCGTTTCGTCATTTCCCATGATGGCGGAATATACTTGCACGTTAGTCAGAGATTATCCCTTAAATACTTTTGCAGGTGACAGAGGAAAATTTGACAGCGATTTTCAAGGGATGATAACCGATATCCCCGAAAGCTCTGTGCTTGTTTTCTGGATGGATACAATCACTGTTGACGAAAAGGATAAAAAATGGTCTGCCGTTATAAATCTAATTGACAGCATTGGTGCTTGCGTAAAGCTAGATAAAAGGACACGCTCCGCACTTGAAAAGCTTCTTGTTACATCTGCCGCTAAAAAAGAATGTACTCTTTCAAGAGAAATGGCAGGATATATAATTAACCTTGTCGGCGAGGATATGAGCACTCTTCAAAATGAGTTAAACAAGGTTTGCTCTTATGCTGGTTCGGGCGAAATAGCGAAAAAGCATATTGACGATACGGTTATAGTAAGCGTTGAAGCAAAAATATTTGCTCTTTCGAGAATGATTGCAAAGGGCGAGGCGGATGCGGCTTTTGAAACTCTGGGGAATCTTTTTAAATTAAGAGAAGAGCCCGTTATGATTTTGGGCGTATTGTCAAAGGCGTTTGCTGATATGTACAGAGTAAAGGCGGCAAAGGAAAAGGGCGTTTCTTATATGAATCTTGCAAACGTTTTCCCGAGTACCTATAAAGGAAGAGGCTTTTTGCTTGATAACGCATCAAGGGACGGTGCAGGATATACCGTTCAACAGTTAAAGGAAGCCTTGCTTATTCTTTCCGATACAGACAGACGCCTTAAATCAACAGGCGAGGACCCTAAAACACTTTTTGAAGAACTTATATTAAGGTTGTTGAGAGTTTAATGATAAAAATTGACAGAGCAATTATTGTTGAAGGCAGATACGATAAAATAAAGCTTTCATCAATAATTGACGGTGTTATTATTGAAACCGAGGGCTTCGGTATATTTAATAACAAGGAAAAGCAGAAATTGATAAGACGTCTTGCAGAAACTAAAGGTCTTTTAATTCTTACCGATAGCGACTCCGCAGGATTTAAAATACGCTCTTTTATAAGAGGTATTGTGCCGAATGAGCTTATTAAACACGCTTACATTCCTGATATTTTTGGTAAAGAGAAAAGGAAAACCGAGTTTTCAAAAGAGGGGAAATTAGGTGTTGAGGGCGTAAGACCTGAGGTAATTATTGATGCACTCCAAAAAGCAGGCGTGCTTTACGAAGAAACTAAGGCTTCAGATAAAAGAGAAATAACAAAATTAGATTTATACGAGGACGGGCTTTCGGGAAGAGAAAACAGCGACGCTTTAAGAAAAAAGCTTTTGAAGCATCTCGATTTGCCCGAAAGGCTTACCTCAAACGCACTTGTGCAGATTTTAAATACGTTTCTTACCTATGAAGAATACAAAAAAGCAGTTGAAGAAATCAAGGGATGAAAATGGTTAATAAAAACGATGAATTCAAATTGAATATAACGGGGTACACTTCCGAGGGAGGCGGTGTCGGTCGGTTTGACGGACAGGCTATTTTCGTTGAGAATACTGCGGTTGGTGATGAAATTCTTTGCCATATTATAAAAGCAAAGAAAACCTACGCCGTAGGTAAGATTGCTAAAATGATTAAGCCTTCAAAAAGCCGTATTGAACCCGAGTGTGAAGCATTTAAAATGTGTGGCGGTTGCTCGTTTGCTCATATAACTTATGAGGAAGAGCTGAAGCTCAAAGCACAAAAGGTTGAAGATGCTTTTCAGAGAATCGGCGGTCTTTCACCCGAGTTTGAAGAGATTATTTCATCACCCGAAATCACAAGATACAGAAATAAAGCACAGTACCCCGTAAGACGAGAAAACGGGATTTTAAATATAGGCTTTTACGCTAAAAAAAGCCACCGTGTTATTGATGGCGGTGACTGCCTTTTGCAACCCGTTGAATTCACAAAGATTATTGAAATATTCAGAAAATGGATAAACGAAAATAATATTACAGTTTATAGCGAAACAACCAATATCGGTCTTTTAAGACATATTTATTTGAGAAAAGCTTTTGCTACCGGTGAAATTATGGTTTGCGCCGTTATAAACGGCAAGGCCTTACCAGAAAGCGAAAAGCTTATTGAAAAATTAAAAGAAATACAAGGCTTTAAAACTCTTGTTGTGAATATTAATAAAGAGAAAACAAACGTTGTTTTAGGAAACGAATGTGAAGCAATTTACGGTGAAGGATATATTGAAGATATACTTTGCGGTGTGAAAATTAAAATTTCACCACTTTCTTTTTATCAGGTGAATAGAGCAGGGGCGGAGATTCTTTATAAAAAGGCGGCAGAATATGCCGAGGCAAAGGGCAACGTTCTTGATTTGTATTGCGGTACGGGAACAATCGGTCTTTCGTTAGCGAAAAACGTTGACTCTCTTATAGGTGTTGAAATTATCCCCGAGGCTATTGAAGATGCGAAAATAAATGCAAAGCTCAATGGAATTGAAAATGCAAGGTTTATTTGCGGTGACGCAAGCGAAGCAGCAAAAAAATTAAGTGAAGAGAATATTAAGGTTAACACAATTATTCTTGACCCACCGAGAAAGGGCTGTGCAGAAGACCTTTTGAAAACGGTTACCGAAATGAATCCCGAAAGAATAGTTTACGTTTCCTGCGACCCTGCAACTCTTGCAAGAGATTGCGCAAGGCTTGACGCTTTTGGTTATAAGGCGGAAAAGGTAACACCCGTTGATATGTTTCCGCGAACGGCACATGTGGAGAGTGTGTGTTTGTTAAAACGCACTTTCAACAACTAAGTTTGCCCTTGCGGGCAAGTGAAGTTGCTTTGCAGTGAAAATGTCCGATATAAATATTAAATGTAAATAATCACAGTATGAAAGGGAAAAAGATTATGGAAAAAACACCATTGGACAAAGCTAAAAACAAAGGGAAGAAATTTAATATGTATTTATATGTATTGGGTTTGATTCAGCATTACAACGAGAAAAGCTACTGGCGTATGCGAGAAGAGGTTATAAACCCGAATTCGAAAAAAAGCACTCTTATTCGTCTTTGGTATTTATTCAGAATAAAGCGTTCAGATGCTTTCAATAATGCATCAATGGGAACAAATCTCAATAGCGGTGCTCAGTTTGATTCAGTACCGTATTTACCGCATCACCTTAACGGTATAATAATTTCTCATTATGCTAAATTCGGAAAAAACTGTACTATTTATCAACAGGTTACAGTAGCTCAGAATGACTATACCAATAAAGCCGCAACAATAGGCGATAACGTAGTTATTGGTGCAGGTGCGAAAATCATCGGTGAGGTAACCATTGGTGATAACGTTAAAATCGGTGCAAATGCGGTGGTTGTCAAAGATATCCCTGCTAATTGCACTGCCGTAGGTGTACCTGCAAGAATTATACCTCATAATACGGAAGAATAAGTTTTTCGGCGTTGTTGCAGGTTTTGTGGTAAAAATGTTGTTATTAAGAGGCTTATAGGCAATATACATAAAATTCCAATTCGCTGAATGTTCGTTTCGGGGTTGATAGTAACATTAGTTTTCTTACTCAACTATAAGGAATGTTGTGCTTGCACGTTTCGGGAAATGCAAAAATCTATTTATAGATACAAGTAAATATTAGGTTGAGGATAGGAGGAAAAGTAATGGCAAAAATAGAGCAAGTTCTTAATGGCGATTTTAAACAGATATTAGATAAAATCGAGCGTGGAATATTGAATGGGAATATACCGACGGCAGAGCAAAGCAAATCATTGAATATATAAAAACTGCTTTGCAAAAATCCGATAATATTGAATTTTGGAATATATGGTTGACGGACTACTACGAATTTGAGGACAGACCTTTTATTCATAGAAAAATAATTTCCATTGATGAACTGACCGCAGAGCATATTAAAGAGCTTAATAATGCTGTGATTTGGAATTCCCCCGATAAAATGTATCCTGAAAGACCGTCTTTCTATTGTTTGACAGTAACAAGATAAAAACTAACCAATTGCAAATTGTTGCTTTCCTTTAAGAAGAACCGAGGTTTATAGCGCATTTCCCCCCAACTCTATGCTCCATAGGTTGATTATTTGGTAGTTGTTGATTTAGAATTAAGGCGAAAGGAGTGGTTTTATGAATGCTCAGAAAATCGGAGAATTTATAAAAGAACAAAGAAAGCTCAAAAGTCTTACACAAAAAGAATTAGCGGATATTATTAACTGCACCGATAAGGCAGTTTCAAGATGGGAAACGGGTAGAGGTATACCCGAGGTTTCGCTTCTTCTTCCACTTTCGAAAGCTCTTGACGTAACCGTTAACGAGCTTCTTTCTGGCGAGAAAATCGAAGAAGAAAAGCTTCTTGAAAAAACAGAAGAGGTTATAATTGCAACTATAAACGACAGCAATAAAAAGCAGGTGAATCTTAAAAAATATATATTTGCCCTCGTTTGTATTATTCAGTTTATGGTGGTTTACGTTACTCCTGCAACGGCACAGCCCGGTGATGAAATGGGCGTTATATTCTTCCTCTTTTTAGGTACTATGGTAACGTCTTTCGTTTTAGGAATTACGCCGATTAGTTTTAAAATCAAATTGCTTTTTGTACTTGTTGTAATAGGATTATTTATTCCGTCAGTTTTTATATTGCCGTTTTACGTTGTAGACTTCGAAATGTTTGCACTGTACGTTCCCGTGCTTCTTATAATAACCCTTGGTTTTATTGCAATAGGAACAGGGTTGAATTCTCTTGTGCGTTTTGCTATCAGTAAATTAAAAAGGTGATTTTATGTTCAGGGATATGAGGCGTTTTAAGCAAGCCTTAACAGAAAATGAATGTATCGAGATTCTCAATAATAATACAAACGGTGTTCTTGCTCTTTCGGGTGACGAGGGTTACCCTTATGCCGTTCCGTTGAGCTACGTTTATTTTGACGGATGTATTTATTTTCATTCCGCTTCAGAGGGTCACAAAATTGACAGTATAAAAAGAAACGGTAAAGCCTCATTTTGCGTTGTAGCGGAGGACAATATAGTTCCCGAGAAATTTACTACCTATTTTAAAAGCGTAATTGCTTTCGGTAGGGGAGAGTTAATTGAAGATGAAAAAGAAAAAATAAATGCTCTTATGCTTTTAGCAAAAAAATATTCACCTGAAGAAAGCCGAGAAAACACTAAAAAAGAAATAGACGGCTCATTAAAAAGAGTAAAGATTTTAAAATTTAATATTGAGCATTTAAGCGGAAAATGTGCAATAGAAATGTTGAAAAAATAAGAGATTATAAAATTCACCCCGTACAGATTTCATAAATCTGTACGGGGTGAAAATGTTTATTGTATGTTTTTTATTATTTAAGCTTTGCTTTTACAATTTCTTCTGCTGCGTTAAGAGCATCGGCAATTTTTGTGATATCCTTACCGCCTGCCATAGCTGAATCGGGCTTACCGCCACCTGCACCGCCTGCGATTGTTGCAACCTCTCTTACAATATTACCTGCGTGAGCACCGTTTGCAATAGCTGCTTTACCGCAATAGCAAATGAATGAGCAAGTGCCTTTAGCTTCCTGCTTGCCTGCAAAGATAACTACGATATCGTCACCCTTATCCTTTGCAGAGTCAACCATTGAACGAAGAGCGTTTGCATCAGCCTCACCTAAATCAGCGGTGATAAGCTTTACCGCACCTAAATCCTTAACGTTATCGAAAAGCTCGCCTGCTTTTGCTTTTGCAATTTCAGCTTTAAGCTCGTTAAGCTCTTTCTCTTTATCCTTAAGCTCCTGAGCAACTGCGGCTGCTTTCTTAGCAAGCTCTGAAACGTTTGCTAATTTAAGTGCCGCTGCAGTATCGTGAATAAGCTTTTCGTGTTTATCAATCTGGTTGATAACACCAAGACCTGTAACGCCCTCAATTCTTCTGACACCGGCTGCGACCGAGCTTTCAGAAATAATTCTGAAAAGACCGATGTTGCCTGTGTTTGAAACGTGAGTACCACCGCAAAGCTCTGTTGAGAAATCGCCTGCAGAAACAACTCTTACAGTATCGCCGTATTTTTCACCGAAGAGAGCCATAGCACCTTTTTTCTTTGCATCGTCAATGTTCATTTCTTCAGTAACAACGGGTGCACCGGAAAGAATGATTTCATTTACTCTGTTTTCGATTTTAATAATTTCTTCTGCGGTAAGAGCAGAGAAATGAGAAAAGTCAAAACGTACTGCATTTTCGTTAACAAGCTGACCTGCCTGCTCAACGTGAGTGCCGAGAGCTTCTCTGAGTGCTGCTTGAAGAAGATGAGCAGCTGTGTGGTTTCTCATAATTGCCTGACGGCGAGCTTTATTAACTGTGCCTGTAACAACGTCACCTACGTTAATTGCATCACCGTCTGTAAGTGTGCCGTGGTGAAGAATGATGCCCTCTGCAGTTTTTGTTGTGTTAGTTACTGTAAATGTGCTTCCGTTAACTGTGATAACACCTGTGTCACCAACCTGACCGCCGCTTTCAGCGTAGAAAGCAGAGTTATCAAGAACGATAACTGCATCTGTATCAATACCGATGAAATCAACCTTTTCACCGTTTGCAGCAATAGCGAGAACTTTTCCTTCACATTCTGTAGCACCGTAGCCGGTAAAGGTTGTAGCACCGCATTCCTTGAATGAAATGTCGGATGATTTCCAACCCTCTGTACCTGCAACCTTACGGGAGGATTTTGCAAGAGCTTTAGCATCTGCAAGATATTTTTCGAATTCTTCGTTGTCTACTGTATAACCGTTTTCTTCTGCAATTTCACGTGTTAAGTCAATGGGGAAGCCGTAAGTATCCTGAAGCTTGAAAGCATCTGCACCTGAAAGAACCTTACCCTCAGTTTTCTTAATCATATCGTTGAGAAGCTCAAGACCGCTGTCAATGGTTTTGTAGAAGCTGTTTTCTTCCATTGAGATAACCTTGATAATATAATCCTGTTTTTCGCGAAGACCGGGATAAGCACTTTCGTTCTCTTTAATAACAGTTTCGCAAACCTCTGCAAGAAACGGTCTGTCAATACCTAAAAGTCTGCCGTGACGTGCAGCTCTTCTGAGAAGTCGACGAAGAACGTAGCCTCTGCCAACGTTTGAGGGGATAACACCGTCACCAATCATAAAGGTTGTTGAACGGATATGGTCAGTAATAACACGAAGAGAAACGTCGCTCTTTTCGTTTTCGTGATATTTAACGCCTGCAATTTCCATTATGTGCTTCATAATGTTCTGTACTGTGTCAACCTCGAAAATGTTGTTAACGTCCTGAGCGATGCAAGCAAGTCTTTCAAGTCCCATACCTGTATCGATATTAGGATTTGCAAGAGGTGTATAGTTGTTTTTGCCGTCATTTTCAAACTGAGTGAAAACAAGATTCCAGAATTCAACGTAACGATCACATTCGCAACCAACCTTACAATCAGGGCTGCCACAACCGTATTTTTCACCGCGGTCATAGTAAAGCTCAGAACAAGGACCGCAAGGACCTTGACCGTGCTCCCAGAAGTTATCCTCTTTACCGAATCTTACCATATGGTCGGGCTTTACTCCAACCTCTTTTGTCCATATATCGTAAGCCTCGTCGTCATCAAGATAAACGCTACAGTAAATTTTGTCGGGGTCCATTTCCATAACCTGAGTGCAGAATTCCCAAGCCCACGGAATAACCTCTTTTTTGAAGTAGTCGCCAAAAGAGAAGTTGCCGAGCATTTCGAAATATGTTCCGTGGCGAGCTGTGATACCAACTCTTTCAATATCGGGAGTACGAATACATTTCTGGCAGGTTGTAACTCTCTTTCTGGGGGGAGTTTCTTCGCCTGTGAAATATTTTTTCATAGGTGTCATACCTGCATTGATAAGAAGAATACTCTTATCACCCTGAGGTACAAGTGAGAAGCTGGGAAGTCTTAAATGGTCTTTGCTTTCAAAGAATTTAAGATATTTTTCTCTTAATTCGTTAAGACCGGTCCATTTCATTAAAATCACGTCCTTAAAATAATAAAGATTTTTGACAAAATAAAAAAGCACGTTTGCAACACGGGACGGCTCGTAGCCGCGGTACCACCCGAATTGTGCAAAACGCACCACTCATAATATCGGTTAACGCCCGAAAAACGCACTGTTTTCAGTGAGGCTCCGCAAGCAGCAAATTTAAAGAGGTCAAAAAGCTTTCACCAACCGCTTTCTCTCTGAATGACTTATCAATAAATCATCTTGCATCATAGCCAAGGAATATATACATATAGTATTATATTCAAATTTGGGATAAAGTCAAGAGGGAAAATGAGGAGTGAGAAGTTAGGAGTGAGAAGTGAGAAGTGGCGGGTCTGCGACGGCGATTGTAAAAGATGCCAGATGCCAGATACCAGATGCCAGAGTGCTTCGCAAGATAATAGATAAAAGATAATATTGAATAGATAATAGAAAAGGGTCTGCGACGGCATTATATTTTGCTATCGCGGACCTGTTATTTTTATTGATATGTTTAATTGTAGCGGAGCTTATAATGCTGACCGCAGGTCCCGACACTCCTAACTCCTCATTCCTCACTCCTCACTTGCGAATAAAGTTTATCTCTTGTTTGAACGTCTGATAGTTGTCATTTGCAATCTATATATTTAGTAAATTTTATATTACTCTTGACATATTGAAATTAAGATGTTATAATTCACAACTGTTGTGGAATGTCCACATGAATTTTCCTTGCTCTTAAATACATCTATAAGAGCCGGAGCCCATAAGGAGGTGCAAACGATGTCAAACAGTTACGAAACAATTATTGTCTACTCACTTAAAAACGGTGAAGAGGCTGCAAAAGAGCTTGCTGCTAAATTCCAGGCAATGATGGCTGAGAACGGTACTGTAGACAGCGTTGACGAGTGGGGTAAGCGTAAGCTTGCATATCTCATCAACGATGAAGACTGCGGTTACTACGTTCTTTATAATCACACTTGTGATGCTGATTATCCGGCAGAGCTTAGCCGTGTTCTCAGAATTACAGACGGTGTTCTTCGTTCATTAGTTATTAAAAAATAAGAGGTGTGAAAGATGCTTAATTGTGCAGTTATAATGGGTAGACTTACAGCTGATCCCGAGCTTCGCCAGACTCCTTCAGGCGTTGCTGTTACAAGATTTACAGTTGCGGTTGACCGTAGCTTTGTAAAAGCAGGCGAAGAAAGAAAAGCTGACTTTATTAATGTTGTTGCATGGAGACAGACAGCAGAGTTCGTTACAAGATATTTCTCAAAGGGCTCTATGATTGCTGTTCAGGGTGCTATTCAGACAGGTTCTTACGAAAAAGACGGTGTTAAACGTTCAACATTTGAAATTGTTGCCGACAACGTAAGCTTCTGCGGTTCAAAAAGTGAATCAGGCACAAGTGGTGCTCCCAGAACCCCCGTTGCAGCTGCTCCGTCTTTCTCAAACGGCAGTGCAGACGATTTCGCAGCAATGGCTGACGATGACGACTTGCCGTTCTGATTCTAACAGGAGGTAAATTTACAATGGCTTACGATAAAAATGATCGCCGCCCCAACAAAAGAGGCCGCAAAAAAGTTTGCGCTTTCTGCGTTGAGAAGGTAGAAACAATCGACTACAAAGATACAGCAAAGCTCGGTCGTTACACATCAGATAGAGCTAAGATTCTTCCTCGCCGTGTAACAGGTACTTGTGCTTATCATCAGAGAGAGCTTACAACAGCTATCAAGAGAGCAAGACATATTGCTCTTCTTCCCTACACAGCAGACTAATCTTTTTGCGCTGTTATAAGACAAGATGAATCTGAACGAAAAGAACAAAAACTTTCGTCCTCGGATTTATTAAACTTATGACGACAAAAAACACAATAATAACATTAAAACACTCTGTAGAAATACAGAGTGTTTTTTTATTTGTATATTTA
>JAGBCU010000004.1 GCA_017937865.1 Clostridia bacterium
GCAAATATTCAGTTGTATTAGAATTCTCGTTAGAACTCAAGGTGATGCGATGACAGGTAGATGCCCGAAACCGCACGGTTAAAGGCTTTTTGGAAGATTGACTTCCGTTTGACGAAGAAGATTTCGAGTGCGGACCCTTCAGCCTCTTGGGTACATCTCCGTATTAAATTTGCTTTGTTATTTTATCAAAACACATTAACTATGTCAAGGCGTTTTCGTTTTGTTTTGATATTTTAAAGTTTATTAAGATTCTCTTAAAATTTTTTCATTTATATTACAATATAATTACAGTGTGTACAGTTAAGTTGACATTGATTGATATTATATGGTAAAATTACAATGTTTTATTACGCGGTTTTGAGGTGAGGGTATTGAAAAGCAGTAGTGTTATTTTATTTACAAATAACAAAGATAAAAACGGTGAGCTTATTAAGATGCTTTCTGTTCATTCAAATTTAAGTATTTGCTCATTTTCATCTGAATCATGGGCGGATATCGATTTTTATTCTAACAAAAACGTTGCTTTCATTCTTGACGAAATACCGCGCGAAAAAGATGCGATATGGATTATCTCAAAGCTTTCAGAGGATGGCTTGTTTTCTGAAATTCCCGTTCTTTTCACAAGCTTTGATGCTATGTATACTTTTGAAACCTTAGGTTTTACTTCATTTGCTTTTGATATTCTTCCTACTCCGTTTAATTACGAAACTGCCTTAAGGCGTTTAGAGAATATTTCCGAAATACGTCAGTTAAAATTGCAGATTTTTAACCTTACCCAGATTCATACTAAACGTATTCTCAATCAAGCTAATAAGCTTAAAGAACAAAGCGTTAAAATGCAGGCAATGAACTATGACCTTGTTGAACTTCTTGTTGCTGCTATTGAAAGTCGCGATATGGGCTCAGGTCAACATATCAAGCGTATCCGCTATTTTACAAAAGCCTTAACTAATGCCGTTATGGAAATGTGTCCTGAATACGGCATTACACAAGAGCAAGCTGATTTTATATATTATGCATCGTCTGTTCACGATGTGGGTAAAATTGCAATTCCTGATGCTATTATGCTTAAGCCCGGAAGGTTAACCCCTGATGAGTTTGAGGTAATGAAGACTCATACAACAAAGGGTGCTGAGCTTCTTGGTATGTTAGATGGCATCAGCGAATCAAATATGTACTTTAAATATTGTCAGGATATTTGTCTTTATCACCATGAAAGGTGGGACGGAAAAGGCTATCCTTGCGGCTTTAAGGGTGATGAAACTCCAATATCTGCTCAGATTGTTTCTGTTGCTGATTGTTATGATGCCCTTACAAGCCACCGTTCATATAAGAAAGCATTATCACACGATGATGCGGTTGATTTGATTTTCAACGGTGCTTGTGGCTCGTTTTCGCCTAAGCTTCTCGAGTGCTTTTCATCAGTTTTACCTGAGTTTGCAAAAATTGAAAACGAATTAAAGAGTAAAGAAACTGATTTAGAAGAGCTTTTTAAGCAACAAGAATCATTTATACAAACAAAAGATAATTCATCTGCTACCGAAACAAAGCATAGTAGAATCGACGAATGTGAAAGAAGCATTATCGACGCTTATGATATTGTTTTTGAGGCTGATATCGTTGATGATTACTTTGTAGTAAAAAGCGGTGTTTGGGATAGAATTTTTTCTTATACACCGAAAAACTTTTCTGAATTTGTTTCTCAGTGTTACAAAATGTGTCACCCATCTGATGCTGCACGTTTCGCTTCGAAGGTTAATGTTGAAGCGTTTTCACAGCTTGCCCTTTTGGGAAGAAATAAAACCCGTGTTGAATTCAGGATTGTAAGAGATAACGTTGAGTATCTGGCTGTTGGTTTTATTATCTTTGTGGTTGATGAAAATAAGAAGATTTTAAAGCTTGACGGTGCTTTTAATATTTATAACGATGACGAGGTTTTAAACGATATTAAAAGAGGGTTTGGGGTTACCGATGGATTGACCGGTTTGCTCGTTCCTAAGCAATTTGAAAAAGATGTTGATAGCTATATTGCTTCTGACCCTAATTCTAATAATATTATGATTCATATCGATATTGACGATATGAGTATTTGTAACAGCTTATTTGGTTATGAATATGGTAATGCTTTGATTAAGGAATTTGCTTCAAAGCTTCGTAATATTGATAAAGATAAAATTATTTGTAAGGCCGCTTCTGATAAGTTTATGGTATTTGTGAAAAATATCAAATCTCATGCGGAAATGGTTTTACTTATTGAAAACATACATTCAATGTTGAAAAAGCCTTATCACACATCAAGTGAAAGTGGTTTCTTTACCGCTACGTTAGGTGTTGCGAGATACCCAAATGACGGTAAGAGCTTTAAAAACCTTTCTATTGCAGCTGAGTATGCAAGTAA
This sequence comes from Clostridia bacterium, assembly GCA_017937865.1. Taxonomy (GTDB): domain Bacteria; phylum Bacillota; class Clostridia; order Oscillospirales; family Acutalibacteraceae; genus DTU089. Next base: position 2,399 of record JAGBCU010000004.1, read on the forward strand.
AGCGGCTAAGGTTAACGGCAAGGGTGAATATGCTTTCTACAACAACGGAATGAATCACCTGGCAACTTACTCAACGGAATATAAGGATTCTGAGTCTCAAAACAGTTATGAGCCTAAATTTGCACCTATTGTCAGTGCATATACCGGCGAGCTTGTTTGTTACGACTATATTCCTTTCTCTATGTTTGACGACGACGTTGCTGTTACAACAGAGGTTTATTATGAACTTAATAAATCTACTGCAACCAGAAAAAATCTCAGTATTTTGTCTATTAAAACTCTTATACATATGCTTGTTAATTTAAAAAAGAGTGGCAAGCTTGTGCCACCCGTTGCAGTGTATACGATGCTTTTACCTGATGATTTACCAAGCGTGATCCAAGAGCTTGAGAGCATTTGTGAAGAAAATGATTACTCAGGTTTAGATGTTTGTATTATTCTGCCCCAGGATTTTCTTGAAGATATTTCTGTAAGAAAATTAAAGACGTTCTCTGATTTTGTAAAAAAAATAGGTTTTTCTCTCGGATTATATCTTATTGGTACCAGATATATTCACAATAATTGTTATATTGAGGATATATTTGATAGATATGTAGTAACTTCTGAGTATATTGAAAACACAATTTCAAAAGGTGCAAATGATCAAAACCTCAGATACGCCGCTTCAACGCTCAATAATCTTGACCACTATGTTTCAAACATAACTATACCTACTAAAGTGTCGGATTTCCAAATTGATATGATGAAAAGTGCAGGTTCTAATGACTTTTCCTGTGCTGAAAAACCTGTGTTTGGCGTTAACTCTCTTCTTGTTGATTTTGCGTTGCGTACGCGTAAAGCAAAAGTGCCAAAGAAAGCACCGCAAACAGGTGCCTTTGAGTTAGACCCTAAGCAATTATATATTGATATGAGTAAATCGAATTGCGCTTTTGTAACCTACGATTTACAAAGAGACCGTGTTTATTTCTCTCAAAACGCAAACGCTGTTTTTGGCTTCGATATTTCCTCAACAATCAACCGTGGTGAAACTTATACAATCAACAGATTTATTCACCCTGATGACAAAGATTTGGTATATAACAATATTTCCAAAGCAAGCGTTTCCCTAACTGTTTCTGATTTTAAAGCCAGATTTTTAGGTAGTCCTGATGGAAGTGTATATAACGAGTTTCTTGTTACCGTCGTTTCTATTACAGACGAAAACGGTACACCTATAAGGTTACAGATGTCAATGTTTAGGATATCATAACGACTTTTTTATCTCGCTTAGTATCTTTTTTTCAATTCGTGATACGTAAGATCTTGAGATATTTAGATTATCAGCGATTTCACGTTGGGTTAAGGGTTTTGTGCCGTTAAGTCCGTATCTTTTGACAATTATTTCTTTTTCTCTGGGATTTTTGATGTTGTTGATAATCTCGCTGAGTTTAATTAATTTGTTTTTTGTGTCTATATCATCAACGATTGTGTCGTCTATATAGATAATATCCATTAAGGTTAGAGGGTTTCCTTCACTGTCTGTGTCAATAGGCTCGCTGAATGATGTTTCCTGAGAAAGCTTTTTATTGTTTCTGAAATACATAAGTATTTCGTTTTCGATGCATCTTGCGCAGTAGGTTGCAAGCTTTGTTCCTTTTTCTGATTTAAAGCTGTTGATGCCTTTTATTAAACCTATTGTACCGATTGATATTAAATCTTCTTGCTCATCGGTTGCGGTATAGTATTTTTTAGAAATATGCACAACTAACCTTAAATTATGTTCTATCAGCTTTTTGCGCGCAGCTTCATCGCCGTTTTCGGCTTTCAAAATTAGTTCTTGTTCTGCTTTTTTTGATAGCGGTTTCGGGAATGATTCTGCATCTGTAACGTGTAGCAAAAGGTAAAGCATATTACTTAATACGTAGAATATATTCATATTAACACCTCGTTAAAATATATTCGTTAGTATATGCTTTTTTGCAAGTCCTGTTATATCGGCAAATTTTAAATATATGTGAGGTATTATGAAAAAGATTGAACAATACAGAACAACTATCAGAATTGTTTCTGTAACAATTTTTAACCTGATTGCAACTGCTATCTATTTCTTCGTTTGGGATACTGTTTACAATCCCGATTTTGAACATCCGTATTTAGGGCGAGGAAGATTTTTTATAGCTCTTGTATATTTCGCAATACTCTTTTTTATTACCGTCGTTTTAGGCTCTTACAGAATAGATGAGCTTAGGCGAGGGGAGGTCGTATTTTATCAGGTAATCGCCTTGGTTTTTGTTAATGCGATTGCGTATACTCAGATTTGTTTAGTTGAGACAGTTTTATCTAACGTTATTGGTATTCTTTTTATTTTCCTCTTACAATTGTTGGAATTGTTGATTTGGCTTAAATTATCATACACTGTCGTAACAAAGCTAAATCCTGCAGAAAAATTATTGATTATTTACGGTAGCCATCTTGCAACTGAAATTGTTCAGAATATGAGTCGTATGGAAGAACGTTACGTTATAGCTGAGTCAGCAAGTGTTGATGAGGGTTACGACATTTTGGTTGATAAGATTGATAAATATGATAGCGTAATTATTTGCGACGTACCTGCAAGGTTGCGTAATGATATTTTAAAATATTGCTATCAGCAAAATAAAACAATCTATACAGTACCGAAGATTTCTGATGTTATTATTCGCGGTGCTAAAGAGATAACATATTTTGATACACCTATTATAAAGTCTTCCTCAATGGGTCTTACTGTTGAACAGAGAGTTGTTAAACGTATTTTTGACGTTGTTCTTTCTTTACTTGCTTTGATTGTATTGTCTCCGGTGTTTTTGGTTGTGGCTTTAGCAATAAAGCTTTATGACAGAGGTCCTGTTTTTTACAAACAAAAGCGTTGCACCCGCGACCTTGAAATGTTTGACATTTTAAAATTCAGAAGTATGGTTGTAGATGCTGAGAAAAACGGTCCTCAGCCTGCAGTGGATAATGACTCTCGTATCACTCCTGTCGGTAGGGTTATCAGAGCATTAAGAATTGACGAATTACCTCAGATTATTAATATTCTCGTCGGTCAGATGTCAATTGTCGGTCCCCGTCCTGAGCGTATTGAGCATGTTGAAAAGTATTCCAAGGATATCCCTGAGTTTGTATGTAGATACAAAGTAAAGGGTGGACTTACAGGTTATGCTCAGGTTTACGGTAAATATAATACTAATGCATATAATAAGCTTAAAATGGATTTAATATATATTCAGAATTATTCGTTGGCATTAGACCTTAAGCTTATACTTATGACAGTAAGAATTCTCTTTAAAAAGGAAAGTACAGAAGGCTTTTCAAAAAAAGAAAGAAAGTGAAATAGTTGAATTTATTTTATATGATTCTTGCCGGTGGAGTAGGTTCAAGAATGAAATCTCCCGAGCTCCCTAAACAGTTTCTGAAGGTCGGAAATGAGCCGATTTTAGTCAAAACAGTCAGAAATTTTACTGATTTTGGTAGCTTTCGTGCAGGCGTTATTTGTTGTCCGGTTGATTGGATTGAGTACACAAAGGCAATGCTTCTTGAGTACGGCTTTTCTCAGGATGAGATTTATGTTATACCCGGTGGTAAAAACAGAAACTCTTCCGTTCAAAACGGTTGTAAATTTTTAATTGATAAATACAACGTAACGGATGATGATATTGTATTAACTCACGATGCAGTAAGACCTTTTATTAATTCAACTATTATTAAAGATAATATTTCTGCTACTAAAGAGTTTGGTGCTGCAAATACCGTGATGCCTGTTTACGATTCGGTAATAAGAACTTCAACCGGTGATTTTTTAACTGAACATTTACCGCGTAAAGAGCTATACAGAGTTCAGACCCCTCAGACGTTCCATTTAAAAGAGCTTGAAAATGTAATTAATTCTCTTTCTGATTCCGAGCTTGAAACATATACAGATGTTGCCTCAGTTTTTAGCGACAGGGGATTCAGAGTAAGGCTTGTTGAGGGTAGCGATAACAATATAAAGCTAACTACGCCTTTTGATATGGCGGTTGCTCAAACTATTGTTTCTAATCTGCCCTGATCATCCTGTGTATTCTTCAATTATTTTTTGTAACTCGTTCTCGTCAGCTATATTTATACCTTCTTTTATTCTTGTTGAATCAATTTTCGGCAAGCTTTCAGTGTAAATATCAAATATTTCCAGCGGCAACTCTTTACCGTATTTGAATATTGCAATTCTACCCTTATAATCCTTTACCGTATATTCATAATTTGCGTTTTCAGTTATTTCTTTTGTTGCTGCTGATGTCTGTTTTATTTTGAAAATATTGTATAATACAGAAATTGTGCAAAGAATAATTATAATTGTAATTAATATAACGTGCTTTTTCATAATTAAATTTACCTTTTATTTTTATTGTTGGTAAAATATAAATGTTTATTCAGAAAAATCAAAAAAAGACTAAACATTTTTATAAATATATGTTAAAATACTATATCATTGATTTCCAATGGTTGAAAAGGAGGTTTTCCTTTATGAATGAAAAAGAAAAGAATGTATCAAAACGTTCTGTAAGGAAAAACACAAAATCAACAAAACAAAATAAGAAACCAAGAAAATTAGGCAATTTTTCAGCCGCAATTATTTCAATAATTGCTATTTGCTTAATATGTGCTACGGTTGCTTGCACTTATGTCTTGAAATTTGCGAATGATTACGTCAACGGTGAAAAGAAAATTGACCTTGACGAGTATAAAGCAAATCAGGCTCAGACAAGTATTATTTACGGATACGATGAAAATAAAGAGCTTGTTGAGTTATTAAGACTTCACGGTGCTGAAAACCGTGTGTGGATTGACTATGAAGATATCCCGCAGGATATGATTGATGCTTTCAGAGACCTTGAAGACAAGCGTTTTGAAGAGCATCAGGGCGTTGACTGGACACGTACTGTTTTAGGTGTTGTCAAGTCTGGCTTTAAAGAGGGTGGCTCTACAATCACTCAGCAGCTTATTAAAAACCTTACTAAGCAAAACGGCAGAACGGTTTCACGTAAGTTTTATGAGATTTTGAATGCTCTTAATCTCGAAAGATTTTATCATAAGAAAACAATTATGGAGTTCTATCTTAATACCGTTTATCTTGGTAATGGTTGTTACGGTATCAGAACTGCTGCCGAGAAATATTTCGGTAAAAACGTTGAGGATTTAAATGCAGCAGAATGTGCAGTAATTGCTTCAATTACAAAGGCACCTGCCGATTATGATCCTTTAACTCATCTTGATGATAATATTCCAAGACAGCAATATACGCTCGGATGTATGCTTGAACGGGGTAGCATTACTCAAAAGGAATATGACGAGGCTATGGAATTCGAGCTAATATTCACTAATAGTGAAAATTATCAGGGTAGTCAGGTTACAAAAGACGAAGATGATGAAAAAGAGTATACTGAAGAAGATATAAAGTTTACAGATAAAACTGAATCTGATAAGTCGTCTTATTACGTAGAATATGTAATTGATACTGTTATAGAAGATTTGCAGGAAGAATATGATTTAACCTATAACGAAGCGTGGAAAAAGGTGTTTTTCGGCGGTTTGAGAATTTATACCGCTATTGATATTGAGGCACAGAAAGTACTCGAAGATGTTTATGTAAATAGGAAAACCTTCCCTGATGAAGAAAATACAAAAGACAACCCCGCCGTTCAATCTGCTATGACTATTATGGATTATAGTGGTCGTGTTATTGCTATGGTTGGCGGTGCAGGTCCAAAAGAAACTTTCCGTGGTCTTAACAGAGCAACTGATTCACCTCGTCAGCCGGGTTCAGCTATCAAACCTCTTTCTGTATATACTCCCGCTATTGAGGATAATATAGCTACATGGTCAACAAAAGTTCAGAACTACGGTATCAGGCTCGGCTCTTCACGTTGGCCCGTAAACTATGGCGGCTCTCACGGTAGTGCTGACAACTTTGTAACAGTTCAATCGGCTTTAGCTCAGTCACTTAATACGGTTCCTGCTCAGTTAATGAGAAAAATCGGTCTTGGTACAGCCTTTGATTTTATGGTTGATGACCTTAAATTTACAACCTTTGTTACAGATGAGGATGACCCCGACTACGACGGTAACTTCTCTTCAATGTGCGTTGGTGGTACAAGTGAGGGTGTTACAACTCTTGAAATGACCGCCGCATTCGCAATATACGGAAATAACGGTTATTATTTCGAGCCATATTGCTATACAAAGGTTACTAATAATGACGGTAGCGAAACCCTTCTTAAAGCTGGTAACAGTAAGGGCGAGCAGGTTGTAAGTGAAAGCACTGCAGGTGTTATGCGTCACCTTCTTAGAACTGTTGTTACTTCGGGTACCGGTGGTGGCTACGGGGTCAAAAACTTTGAAACCTTTGCTAAAACAGGTACAACGTCTGATGATAAAGACCGTTGGTTTGTAGGCGGTACACCTTACTACGTTGCTGCTGTTTGGTACGGCTATGACGAACCGAAGCCTATCAAAAATACTTCTGGCAACCCTGCAGGTAAAATATTCAGGGAAGTTATGAATGCTCTTCATGAGGATCTTGAGTCTATGTCATTCCCATCTGCAAGCGGTGTTGTTGCCCGTAAGTATTGTAAAATTTCCGGTGATATTGCTACAGAAACTTGTGCAGAAACAGGAACGGGTTATTATAAATCATCTAATATTCCTGCAAAATGCAGTAACTGTGCAATGATTCACGCTATCGGTTCAGAAATACCTGATGAGGTTACTGCACCTTCAGCTACAACAACTGAGCTTGTAAGCGAAACGGATTCAGTAACAATTGTTGAAGGTAGCGATATACCGGCTACAACACCGGGTGAAACAACGGCAGTCACTCAACCGGCTGATACAACAAAACCCGTTGATGCAACCGTTCCACCGGAAACGACTGCGCCAGCACCCCCAAACGAGAATCCTGAGGAATAATAAATAATGGCTGGTAGTTATTCTATCAGCCATTTTTTGAGGTAAATATATGGTTATAATTTCTGTTGATTACGGTGATAAAAGAACGGGAATTGCTATTTGTGATAAGCTTGAAATGTTAGCATCACCCGTTTGCGTTATTACTGAATGGAATCAAGAAGTATTAGCAAAGAAAATAGTTGAAATCGCGAATGAAAAAAAGGCTGAGCAAATTGTCGTTGGTCTTCCCAAAAATATGGATGGCTCAATGGGATTTCGTTCAGAAGCTTGTCAAGCTTTAGGTACGTTAATTCAAAGCCTTACTGAAATTCCTGTTGTTTATTGGGATGAGCGTCTTACAACTGTTTCTGCTCACAGAATATTAAGCGAAAACAATGTACGTGGTAAAAAACGAAAAAACGTTGTTGATGCCGTTGCCGCTGATATTATTTTGCAGGATTATATTGATTCAAGAAAGAATAGATAATATAATACAGTTAATCTGATTATAGGAGAATTGTAGTGATTAAAGATAACAATAACCGTAGTGACGGTAAAGCGTTGGCTACCTCATCTTTATATACTCCTGATTACATTTTGGATAAAGCCCTTGATATAGGTGAAAGCATTCTGAAATGCGGAGGGGAATCACATAGAATTGAAGATACCGTTGTTCGTATTTGCTCAGCTTATGGTGCAGAGCAAACGGATGTTTTTGCTTTGCCATCACTTATTATTGCAGGTATAAGAATGCCTGACGGTAAAACCTCTTCTCACGTACGTCGAGTTTATAAAACAACAAACAATATGTATAAGCTTGATGAAATTAATGAGATTTCCCGTGAGATTTGTATGGGCAAAATTAATCTTGAGGATATTGATAACAGATTAAAAGAGATTCAAACATCTGTTCCGTACTCTAAAATAATTTCTGTTATTGGCGGTATGGTCGCGGCAGGTGGTTTTGCAGTGTTTTTTGGCGGTAATATCTATGATGCTATTGCCGCCGCAATTGCAGGATTTTTTGTATCTTTGATGAATATACCTAAGCTTAATCTTGTAAATAAAATGCTTTATACGATTGCTCAAGCTTTTGTAGGTGCTATGTGCGGTCTTATGCTTGTTCATTTCGGTTTAGGTACTAATATTGATATGATAATGATTGGTACTATAATGCTTATGATACCCGGTCTTGCCTTTGGTAACGCCGTCAGAGATCTTTTATTCGGCGATACGGTTTCGGGTATTATGCAATTAGTTCAAGCTGTCTTAACTGCTGTTATGATTGCTTTCGGATATATCGTTGCAATTCTTTTCTTTGGAGGTGTAGTAAAATGACACCTGTTATTGTTAAAATTATTGCCGGTACTATTGCCACACTTGCTTTTGCAATTCTGTTTAAGGTTAAAGCAAAGCTTTTACCTTACGCTACCTTCGGCGGTTTTGTTGCCTGCGTTATTTATTTTATCTTAACTGATACCGTAGGCGGTGCATTTATGCCAAATGTAGTTGCCGCATTTATTGTTGCTTTACTTTCCGAGGTTTTTGCAAGAGTAAAGAAAGCTCCTTCAACTGTATTTTTATTTCCGGGTTGTATAGCTCTTGTACCCGGAGGTACTCTTTATTACACAATGAATAGCTTGCTTTCCAAAAACTACAACGAAGCTTTTCATTTCTTTTTAACTACTCTTACTGTTGGTATTGCAATCGGCGGTGGAATTATAGCGGTTTCTCTTGTTATCTATCTAACAACAAAAATGTATAACAGATTAAAAAAGTGATTTTAATTTTAGTGAAAAAAACCTTGCTCTCTCTTAAGGAAAGCAAGGTTTTTTATTATGTTAAATTTATTTTTGAAGCTTTTTGATGATTGCTTTACAATCTTCTAAATCCATAATCTTCGGAACAGGGTAGAGGGGGTTACCTTCCATTAAAGCACGTTCAGCAATTAACTGAATATCTTCATCTTTGATTTGGTCAAATTTGTCGGGAATACCCATCTTTGCATTCAAATCTCTTATAGCGGCAATAAAGTTTTTAGCTTTTTCTCTTTCGCCCTGAGCCTGACCTGAAACACCTGCAACGTCTGCAAGAATAGCAAGACGGGAGTAAGCAGATTCACCGAAATAATCAAGAACGTAGGGGAGAATAACGGCGTTTGCAAGACCGTGAGGAATGTTGTACATTCCACCGAGGTTATGAGCAATTGCGTGAACGTAACCAACGTAAGCACGGGTAAAAGCAAGACCTGCGTGGTAAGATGCAACAAGCATATTTTCACGTGCCTTAATGTTTTTACCGTCGTTATATGCATCTTCAATATTTTCAAATACAAGCTTTGTAGCGATTAAAGCATCATCTTCCGTCTGCTTTGTGTTGCTCTTACCGATAAATGCTTCAACTGCGTGTGTAAGGGCATCCATACCTGTTGTAGAGGTGATATGAGGAGGAAGTCCTACTGTAAGCTCAGGGTCAAGAACAGCGTATTTAGGACGAAGAACGGGGTCCATAATAGAGTTCTTTTCGTGTGTGTCGGGGTTAGATATAACCGCAGCGATTGTACATTCTGAGCCTGTACCTGCTGTTGTTGGAACTGCAAAGAAAGGAGGAAGCTTCTTTAAGATTTTGAGAACGCCTCTCATATCGGGTGCACTCTGGTTAGGCTTAACAACTCTTGCTCCTGTAACCTTTGCACAGTCCATAGGTGAGCCACCGCCAAAAGCGATAATACCTTGACAATTGTTTTCCTTATACATTTTAAGTGCATCTTCTACGTTGTAGATTGTGGGATTAGGCTGAACGCTATCAAATACAGAATACTTAACGCCTGCTTTTTCAAGACCCTCAAATAAAGAATCTAAAAGGTGGAGACCCATAAGACCTTTGTCGGTAACAACAAGAACGTTGTTAATGCCTTGGGATTTAACAAGCTCAGGTAATTCTTTAATTGCACCCGCTCCCTTTAAAAGCTTAGGGGGAGTCCAATCAAGAAAATTAACTGAAAATTTCATTACCTTTTGATAAGTTCTGTAATAAATGTGTTTTGCATTCATATTAAATTCCTCCGTTACGGATTATTTTAAAATTGTATCTTTAATATCCTTTAAAAGCTCTTCAAATGCTTTTGCTTGATTTATAAACGTTTCCTTCATTCTTGGTGAAGCGTTAAATAAACGTTTTTTTGTTTTTGCTTTGCTTGAAGTAACGTCATTAATTAAAAAGTCATATTTTTCTTTTAATTCGTTGATTTTGTTTTCGATTTCTTCTCTGACAGTTATGTTTTCATCAACATTGTTATCAATACCTAAAGCGGTTGTAACTAAATCTGATAGCATACGAAGCTCATCTGTAATAGCTTTTAGCTTAATACCAAACTTTCTTATACCTAAAGCATTTATAACTGTGTCAAGTAAATCAAAAGCAAAAACGGTTAAGAAAATATAGGTTAATATGCTTCTTGATGTTTCGGAAACCTGACTGACGAGATAAATATCAATAATCGGATGAAGTACAAAAACGAAAAGACAAGAACAAGTACCCCAATAAAGAGTGTGGGTGAGACAAATTCTGCCTTGTATGTTAAACTTCTTGTCTGAGTAGTCCCACCAACGAGCGTTGAAAAGCTTTTCCATAATAAGACTTGTCATAAATTCAACTGCGTCGCAAAGAATCATACCCGCAACAAAAATTACCGCTTCGTTGATATATAAATTGTCTGTAAGGCTTCTTAAGGGAACTAAGGCAATAAGAATAACTAAAGCGCCGGTGCCGTAAATAGGACAAATAGGGCCTCTCATAAAGCCACGGTTGACCCATTTTTTAGGACGAAGCGAACAGTAACAGGATTCAAAAAACCAACCTATAAAACTATAAAAGAAAAAGTAAAATATATAATCTAATATACTCATTCTTCACCGCCAATCCCGGTCAGACGGTGAAACTTCTCTCTGTATTTGGGTGAAGCCGAATAAATCATTTCAATTGTTGCGCAGTATTTGTCCATCGAGGTTACAACAATGCTTTCAAGATATTTCGGCGGAATAACCGTAAGAGGCCACATATGCTTCTTTATAATGTCAACCTCTTTTTTATTGAGAGTTCCACAAAGGTAAAATGCATTTTTCAGTGCAGTTTTAGGATGTCTGTAGCCGTGTAGCTTATGGCTTAAATCGTCCTCACGCCAGTCATAATAAAACAAATCGTGCATTGTCGCAGCTCTTGCAGTGCTAACGTAATCAAGCTTTAACTTACGTGAAATTAAAAAACTTAAATAAGCTACGCTTCTGATATGCTGTAAGCGGTTTATTTTAAAATGCTGTTCAAATTGGCTTAGTTTCTGAAGTTGGGGAGTGTTATAAATCTCACCTGCATATTTTAAATAGCAGTCCCAATCAGGCGTATCCATTCTATATGAGGACAAATAAGCTTTATATAATTTGCTCATATAATCACCAAAAAAATTATATCATTAAAAATTAATATAATTCCGATTTTAAAAGATTTTTAATAATTATTTAACTAATTTATGGAAAACTTTTTTACCTTTTTTGATAATTATATAACCTTTTTCAAAGTCTGAAAGGGGAATGATGTAGTTGGGGTCGGTAACCTTAACGTCATCAACGCTGACACCGCCCTGCTGAATAAGACGTCTTGCTTCGCCTCTTGAGGGTACAAGACCTGCCTTGCTCATAGCATCAATAACGTTTATACCGTCAGCAGTTAAATCGCCATCCTCAAGGTTTGTAGAGGGCATATTTTCGGAGTTGCCTGCACCTGCAAAGATTGATTTTGCAGCTTCCTGAGCCTTGCTTGCCTCTTCTTCACCGTGAACGAGTGCTGTAAGCTCGTATGCAAGAATCTCTTTAGCCTTGTTAAGCTGACTGCCTTCCCATTTATCCATTTCATCAATCTGTTCAAGAGGAAGGAATGTAAGCATTCTGATACATTTAAGAACGTCACCGTCAGCAACGTTTCTCCAATATTGATAGAATTCGTAGGGAGAAGTTTTGTTAGCATCAAGCCATACTGCATTACCTGCAGTTTTACCCATCTTTTTACCCTGAGAGTCGGTAAGAAGGGTAATAGTCATAGCGTGAGCATCTTTACCTAATTTCTTTCTGATAAGCTCTGTACCGCCAAGCATATTGCTCCACTGGTCATCGCCACCAAACTGCATATTACAGCCATAGTTCTTAAAGAGGTAATAGAAGTCATAGCTCTGCATAATCATATAGTTGAATTCAAGGAAGCTAAGACCCTTTTCCATTCTTTGCTTGTAGCATTCTGCACGAAGCATATTGTTAACAGAGAAGCAAGCACCAACCTCACGAAGAAGCTCAACGTAATTAAGGTTAAGAAGCCATTCTGCATTGTTAACCATCTGAGCCTTGCCTTCACCGAATTCAATGAAACGCTCCATCTGACGCTTAAAGCATTCAGCATTGTGGTCAATATCTTCCTTTGTAAGCATTTTTCTCATATCAGTTCTGCCTGAGGGGTCACCGATCATAGTAGTACCGCCACCGATAAGAGCAATAGGCTTATTACCAGCCATCTGAAGACGCTTCATAAGAGTAAGAGCCATAAAGTGACCTGCAGTAAGGCTATCAGCAGTACAGTCGAAACCGATATAAAAATTAGCTTTACCGCTATTTATCATTTCACGGATTTCACTTTCGTTTGTTACCTGAGCAATAAGCCCACGAGCAACTAATTCTTCATAAATTCCCATTATAAAAAACTCCTAAATGTAATTTTTTTCATATTTATAAAATTATATTATAAAAGAAAAAGAAAGTCAATAAAAACGGTAATTATAATATAATATTAAAAGAAATTAAAGCTGTTCCTGTTGACAAATCTGTGAAAAGTGATATTATATATTAGAACGAAACTTCAGGGCGGGGTGTAAGTCCCCACCGGCAGTATAGTCTGCGAGCCTTTATGGTTGATTGGGTGAAATTCCCAAACCGACGGTATAGTCCGGATGAAAGAAGATTTCTGTAATAAATATTTATTTATCTGAAACCTTTTATTATTCGCCCTGAGTCTTTCGGGGCGAATATTTTTTTGAAAGGTGATTTTATGAAAAAATCAAATTACACAAGCAAACAGAAGCTTCAAAGACTCACAACTGCAGCGGTTTTAACCGCTCTTTCATTAGTGTTAATGGTAACTATACGTTTTCCGTTGTTTACGCCTTTTTACGAAATGGAATTTGCAGATTTACCTCTTTTAATCTGCTCCGCAGTTTTAGGTCCTGTTTATGCACTTGTTTCCCTCTTAGTTGTTTGTATAATACAAACTTTAACCGTTAGTGCTTCAAGCGGTATTATAGGCTTTTTTATGCACTTTTTATCTTCCGGTCTTCTTATAGTAACCCTTTACTTATTAAGAAAAGCAATTAAAGGCATAAAAGGTGTTGTTATTTCAGGTATCTGCGGTGCAATAGTTGTCGTTCTTGTTATGATTCCTATGAATATCTGGTTAACCTCAGAGTTTATGCAGCTTCCTTTTAACGAATTTATTTCGGGTTATCTTGGTGTTTGTATTGCTTTTAATCTTGTAAAAGCAGGCTCAAATATTATTCTTTTCAGCCTTCTTTCACCAACTATCAAGAAGCAATATAACAAACTTTTTAAGATTCAAGAATAATAACTAACCAATAACATATAATCATACAAACGAAAGTGAAATTATAAATTGTATCCTTGTTGTTTTCGAAATTGTATAGCTGTTGATTTTTCGAAAACTATTGACAAATCAAGGCAAACTTTATACAATTTATTAGTTACAAATTTCGTTTGTATTTTTTTACAAATAAGAGGTTTTTGGTATGTTTGAAAAAGTAAGAGAAATGATTTCAGAGTGTTTTGATATAGACCAGGATGAAATCACTTTATCAACTTCCTTTAAGTCTGATTTAGGCTTTGACGAGCTTGATATGGTTGATTTGGTTATGGACGTTGAAGATGTTTTTGAAATCGAGCTTCCCGACGAAGATTTAGAGGATATTAAAACAGTCGGTGATTTAGTCAAATTTATTGAAGAAAATAATTAATAAAGAGGAAGAAAAATGGCAGAACAGAAAAAAATGGTTGAAGCAATAACTTCTATGGAGGTTGATTTTGCTCAATGGTACACAGACGTTGTTAAAAAGGCAGACCTTGTTGACTATTCAAGCGTTAAGGGCTGTATGATTATCCGTCCTTACGGATATGCAATCTGGGAAAATATTCAGAGAATTCTTGATACAAGATTTAAAGAGCTTGGTCACGAAAACGTATATATGCCTATGTTTATCCCCGAAAGCCTTTTACAGAAGGAAAAGGACCACGTTGAAGGCTTTGCCCCCGAGGTTGCTTGGGTTACTCACGGCGGTAGTGATAAGTTAGAGGAGCGTCTTTGCGTTCGTCCTACTTCAGAAACTCTTTTCTGTGAGCATTACGCAAAGGTTGTTCAGTCCCATAGAGATTTACCTAAGCTCTACAACCAGTGGTGTAGTGTTGTAAGATGGGAAAAAACAACCCGTCCTTTCCTCAGAACAAGAGAATTTTTGTGGCAGGAGGGTCATACTGTTCATGCAACTGCTGAAGAGGCTATTGTCGAAACTGAGCAGATGCTCAATGTATACGCTGATTTCTGTGAAAAATCTCTCTGTATGCCCGTTGTAAAGGGTAAAAAGACTGAGAGCGATAAGTTTGCAGGTGCCGTTGCTACATACGCTATTGAGGCTCTTATGCACGACGGTAAGGCTTTACAGGCTGCAACCTCTCACTATTTCGGTGATGGCTTTGCAAAAGCATTCAATATGACTTATCAGGATAAAGAAAATAAGCTTTCTTACGTTCATCAGACCTCTTGGGGTTCAACTACAAGACTTATCGGTGCTATTATTATGTCACACGGTGACAACAACGGTCTTGTTCTTCCTCCCGATGTTGCTCCTATTCAGGTTATTATCGTTCCTATTGCTCAGCATAAGGAAGGCGTTCTTGATAAAGCTTACGAGCTTCGTGACCGTCTTGCAAAGCAGTTCAGAGTTAAGGTTGACTCAAGCGATAATTCTGCAGGCTGGAAGTTCGCTGAGTATGAAATGAAGGGCGTTCCGATTCGTCTTGAAATCGGTCCCAAGGATATCGAAAATAACCAGTGCGTTCTTGTAAGACGTGATAACAGAGAAAAAGTATTCGTTTCTCTTGATAACCTTGAAGAAGGTCTTACAACAACCTTGAATGCATATGCAGAGGCTATTTACAATAAAGCTCTTGAAAACGTTAAAAACCGTTCATATGCTTGTACTTCAATTGATGAAATTAATGAAAAGCTTGCCGCAAACGGTGATGGCTTCGTTAAAGCTATGTGGTGCGGTGAAGAAGAGTGCGAAGATAAGGTTAAAGAGCTTACAGGCGTTGGCTCTCGTTGTATTCCTTTCGAGCAAGAAAACCTTTCAGAAACATGTGTTTGTTGCGGTAAACCTGCAAAGCATATGGTTTATTGGGGTAAAGCTTATTAATTTAAAATATATATGAAACAAATAAAACTCTCTTGTTACTATTCGTAGCAAGAGAGTTTTTGTTCTGTTTTTTCTTTAATTAATAATTAAAGTTAAATTACTCATAGGATAAGAGCAACAAGGGTGAATTATACCAAAGCTTGAATCAGCTAATCGCCTTGAATCGACGTCTTTCGGTATATAAACGTTACCGCTTGTAAGCTTTGAACGGCAAAATCCGCATTCGCCTGAACGGCATACCGATTGAACTGCAATACCTTCACGCTCAAGAGCAACGAGCAAGGTTTCTTCAGCTGAACAAGGTATTTTACCCAAGGTTTCACCGTCTTTAATTACTTTACATAAGAAAGTTTTTCCCACTGCATCCTTAGGGAAATCGGGGAGAGATGCAGGGTTTTTAATCTGACCGCTTAAGCCGTAACGAATATACTTCTGTTCAAGCTTTAATTCAGCAATCTGCGGTGTAACTCGGTTGTAAAGGGGCGTAGAGCCGTTAACAAAAACACTGTATCTTGTAGCGGATACGTATTTTTCAATTAAAGTCTTTGTTATAAAGCCTCGCTCACATTTATCTGCTCTTTCGTCACTTAAAACGTAAATTACTCTGAATTTGTTATTTGCCGAAGCAAGCTCGTTTAAACGGTCCATCATTATTGCTTCATTTTTCTTTCTTGCAGAATAAAAGAGTGTTAAATCAATATCTAAAGTACCGTCGTTTATGGCTTCAGCCATTGATAAAAAACTTGAAATACCGTATTCATCAGTTAAACCCACAATGTTTTTAGAATCTCTTAATGGCTGATAGAACAAATTACCAAACGGTGCAGCTGCTTTTACCTTTGTACCCTTAACCCAAGTATTATGAATAAAGGGTGAAACAAAGCCGTTACTGTCTTTTTTTACAAGTATTACGTATTCATCATCCAATGAACGTAAAGGTGAAGAACATAATGTATAAGGTCTTGTAACAACCGCGTGGCCTATTTCAAGAGTAACGCTTATAAACTGACCTGGACGGAAATATGCAAGCTTTGCAGTACCTAATGAAGCATCAGGGCCGAGAATATATGCCTTAGTATCTCTTGAAATATCAACGACACTTTTTACAATCAAGTATTGAATTGAGGGATGCAAAAAGTTCGCTGTTGAATTCACCGCATAGTTTGCATTAATAGGTGAATTCGGTGCTTCTTCAATAACGCCTTTTCTTAAAGAGGGGATATTTATAAAGTTTTTTATATCCTTAAATGAAGAATTAACTACAACTTTATTTTTCATCAGATAAATCCCCCTTATCTGTAGAAATTATGTCGTTAAGAGTTGCAAAAGCAACGTTACGACCTGAAGCGATCGCTGAGCTCATACCCGAAAGCTGAACGTCCCAACCACCGCAAAAACGAAGTCCTTTAGTATCACAATCTGCTTCTTCGGTCATAATTCGCGGTATAATACCGTCCCAATCGTCACCATAATAGCCGTAAACTGTACCTTGAGGTGTAGCTGTATATCTTGCAAAAGTAACTGGAGTTGCAACCTCTAACTCTTCGATAGAATTATGAATTGTAATACCCGTTGCGCTTTCGTAATTTGCAATTAAACGTGCCGCAAGCATATCCTTTTCTGTGAAATACTGATCGGGCTCAACGTTTGCCCAACAGTTATCCGTGTAAAGTGTAGTAAGGCAAAGTATAGTTGTGCCGTTAGGTGAGCAATCGGGGTTAGCTATATTTAAACAAACTGCCGCAAGAGCATTGTTTGTATCAATCGATTTCATTAAATTAAACTGCTTTTCAGTATCAACCGTATCAGTAATAAAAACAGAATAATCCTTTATACCTAATTCTTCAGGGCTTCTGTTAAGACCAAGGTAAACACAAGCACCTCTTGCACCAAAGGTGCGTGCATTAGTTCTTTTTATTGCTCTTTCGGGTAAATCCTTTGCTTTAATCATTTTACCGAATGCAGTTGTGGGCGAGCAGTTGCAAATAATGTGTTCGCACATTATCTTTTCACCGCTTTTTAAAATAACGCCTTTAGCTTGTCCGTCTTTAAAAATAATACGTGAAACGTGAGAATTATAGCGAATCTCGCCACCAAAATCCTCAACTACTCCTGCAAGAGCCATACTCATCGCGTGGCTACGCAATTTAGGAACAACAGAGCCGTATTTAACGTAAGAATAAACCATTGAAATGTAGTGAATAAAGCTTAATCTTGAGCAATCAACTCCAAGGTACATCCAATATGCGTTCAGTATATTCTGAGCTTCCTGAGGGATTTTAAGGGCGTTAAACACTTCGTTTACAGAGTAGGGGGCAGTTCTTACAAAATTGCCGTGCTCCTTTAAAATCTTACGTAATGATTTAAGCGTGATTTTGCTGTCAAAATCTGAAAAATACAGTGTAGAGGCTTCAATTTCTTCTGCTAATTTGAAAAGACGTGTCACAGACGGTTTACTACCCGGTACGTAATTTTCTAAAGCGTTTATAAATTCGTCAATACCTGTAGGCATCGTAACGTCTACAGCTGAATCAAAGCTTCTTTTTGAAATTAAACGATAGCAATCGGGAATTTTAGTCCATTTAATTTTATCGCTTATATCAAGGTAATCAAATATTTTGCGTGTATCACCAAGCCCTGCAGTATCGGTAAAACCGCAAAGCTGATGTAAAGAAACGTCAAATTCAAATCTGCCTCTTACAAAGCTTGAGGCGAAACCACCCGGGGCATTATGACGTTCTAATATTAAAACCCTTTTACCTTCTTTTGCAATGCAAGCTGCGGCGGTAAGACCGCCGCAACCTGCACCGATAACTATTACATCATAGTTTTTATCTGACATTTTATTTAATCTCCGAAAGTTTTACAGGTCTGCCTTCGTTAGCTGATTTTTCAGCAGCGAGAGCAATTTTAACAGACTGAAGACCTGCATGAATACCAACGGGCGTTTCTTTGTCGTTGATACAGCAATCAACAAACTGTCTTACTTCTTCTGAGAATGAGCCCATATATCTCTCGAGGAAGAAATAAAGTGGCTTTTCACCTGTAACACCGTTAGCATCTGAAATAACTGCAGTTGAAAGTGTATCGTTAGTAGTCGCAACCATACCCTTTGAGCCGAAAAGCTCTGCTCTCTGGTCGTAGCCGTACATAGCCTGACGGGAGTTGTCAATAACTGCAAGAGCACCGTTTTCCATCTTCATTGAAATAATAGCTGTATCAAAATCGCCGTATTCACGAATACCGGGGTTGATAAGAGCATCGGCATAAACGTAAAGCTCTTCAACGTCGCTGTTTGTAAGGAAGCAAGCCATATCAAAATCGTGAATTGTCATATCAAGGAAGATGCTTGCTGCACAGTAACCAACGGGTGGTGCCTGAGGGTCACGGGAAGTGATTTTAAGAATCTGTGCATCACCGATTTTGCCTTCGTCATAAGCTTTTCTTACTGCGGCAAAGTTGTGGTCAAAACGACGGTTAAAGCCGACCTGGAATTTAACCTCCGGGTGAGCTTTGAGTGCATCAGCAATTTCAAGAATTTTATCAACTGTGTTTGCAAGAGGCTTTTCACAGAATACATGTTTACCTGCATTGATAGCTTCAATAGAAATAGGAGCGTGAGTATCTGTTGAAGAGCAAACAAGAACTGCATCAATAGTTACGTCTTCAATAATCTTTTTATAATCTGTGTAGATTTTTTCAACACCGAAGCTCTCGCAGAATGCTTTTGTTTCGTCGTTCATAAAGGGATCTGCAATTGCAGTTACGGTAGCGTTTTTTACGTGATAAGAAATTGATTCGAGGTGAACCTTACCGATTCGGCCTGCACCGATAATACCAATATTAAGCATATTTATTATTCCTTTCAAAATTACTTTTATTCAATCAGATAGTTCCGTCCCAAGTAGAAACCTCTTTTTTCTTCATCTCTTCTTCGTCAAACCAACGTGTTGTTACGCATTTGCTTTCTGTAAAGAATCTGTAAGCATCTTTACCAAGACAGTGAAGGTCGCCGAAGAAAGAATCCTTATGACCTGCAAAGGGGAAGAAACCAACGGGAACAGGGATACCAACGTTAACACCAACCATACCGCCGTCTGTATGACGTGTAAATTCACGTGCATAGTGTCCGTTTTGTGTGAAAATAACAGAACCGTTTGCATAGGGGTTAGCGTTCATAACCTTAAGACCCTCGTTAAAGTCTTTAACACGTTTTACACAAAGAACAGGACCAAATACCTCATCTCTGCCGATGGTCATTTCTTCAGTAACGTTATCAAAAATTGTAGGTCCAACGAAATATCCGCCCTTAAGCTCATCGGGAAGAACGGGATTTCTACCGTCAAGAACAAGTGTTGCTCCTTCTTTAACGCCTTTTTCGATGTCGGCAACAACCTCGTCGTAGTGCTTTTTGTATGTAATCGGGCCTAATTTAGAGGTTTTATCAACAGAAGCGCCAAGCTTAATCTGAGAAGCCTGCTTCTTTAATTCAGCAACAAATTCGTCAGCAATAGATTCCTGAACAACGCAAGCCGAAAGAGCCATACATCTCTGACCTGCACAACCGTAAGCAGAGTTAATGATACCTGCAACCGTTCTTTCAATAGGTGCATCTTCAAGAACAAGAGCGTGGTTTTTAGCCTGGCAAAGAGCCTGGACACGCTTGCCTGCTTTAGCAGCTCTTTCGTAAATGATTTTACCAACGGGAGTTGAGCCAACGAATGTGATACCTTTGATATCGGGATGGTCAAGAAGAGTGTTAATCTCGTTTCTTGAGCAAGTAATAACGTTTACAACACCGTCGGGCATACCTGCTTCCTTGTAAAGCTCTGCTATTCTTAAAGCAGTACGGGGTGTTAATGATGCAGCCTTAAGAACGATTGTGTTTCCGCAAGCAACGCAAGTAGGAGTCATCCATCCGAAAGGAATCATTGCAGGGAAGTTAACGGGAACGATACCTGCAAAAACACCCATAGGCTCACGGTATTTAACTGTGTCAAAGCCTGTTGATGCATCCATCATACTTTCGCCCATCATAAGAGAGGGGACTTGAGTTGCAAGCTCTGTTCCTTCTTTAGCCTTAAGAACGTCGCCTTCAGCCTCGCTCCAAACCTTACCGTTCTCTTCAGCAACGATTCTTGTAAGCTCTTCCATATGCTCAATAAGGAGATTTCTTACGTTGTAAAGAATCTGGGCTCTTTTAACAGCAGGAGTTGCTCTCCAAGCGGGGTAAGCAGCTTTGGCAGCTTCAACAGCTTCAAGTACTTCCTCGTTTGTACAGCAGGGTGCATAGCCCGTTATTTCGCCTGTGCTCGGATTATGAAGGTCATACCAAACATCAGTTTTTGATTCAACGAATTTACCGTTGCAAAAATATTTAAGCTTTTCTACAGACATTTTAATTCACCTTTCTATTATAATCCTGCTTTTTCAGCAATATATTTTCTTGCTTTTACTGCATATTCAAAGGGATTAGCAATTGCAGGGTCTTGCTCTGCTTCAACAAGAACATAGCCCTCGTAGTTGTTTTCTGCAAGAACGTTGAAAATGGGTTCGAAATCAATTACACCGTCACCGGGAACTGTAAAAGTACCTTTTCTGACACCCTGAAGGAAGCTTTCACCCTTTGCTTTAACGTCAGCAATAACGTCGGGGCGGATATCCTTAAGATGAACGTGCTTAATGCGGTTAACGTATTTTTTAAGAATATACATATAATCTTCACCGCAATATGCAAGGTGACCTGAGTCAAAGAGAAGATTGAAAAGCTCGGGGTCTGTGTTTTCCATAAGTCTGTCAATTTCAGCAGCAGTCTGAACTACTGTACCCATATGGTGATGGAAGGTAAGAGTAATACCCATATCCTTTGCAACCTTACCAAGCTTATTAACGCCTGTGCAAAGAAGCTCCCATTCTTCGTCGTTCATAACGTATTTATCATCGAAAATCGAAAGATCAGTTCCTTGAATTGAGTGACCCTGCTCTGAAATACCAACAACCTTTGCACCCATTTCCTTAAGGAAGGTAATGTGCTTGATAAATTCTTTTTCTGTCTCTTCATAAGGTTTAGTTGTTAAAAATGTTGAAAACCAAGCGTTACAAATCTGCATACCGCGGAGATCAAGTGCTTTTTTAAGTACCTTCGTATCCTTAGGGTATTTGTTACCAACCTCACAACCTGTAAAGCCTGCAAGTGCCATTTCAGAAATGCACTGCTCAAAAGTGTTTTCTGCTCCAAGGTCCGGCATATCGTCATTTGTCCATGCGATAGGAGCAATACCGAGTTTTACTTTGTTTTTGTCAAGCATTAGAACTTCCTCGCTTTTCTAAGATTTTCTTCTTTATTTTTGTAAGCAGAGTTAACTGCTTCTTTTTCTGATGTTGAAGCAATACCTACGTGCCACCAAGCACCGTAACCGTCAGTCATAGATTTTGGTAATACTTTGATATCAATTAATGTAGAAACGTTTTGTTTCTTACTGTCAATAAGTGCTGTTTCAAGCTCTTCAAGTGTTTTTGCAGTGTATGTCTTTGCACCGTAAGCAGCAGCGTTCATAGCAAAATCGATGGGGATTAAATCGCCTAAGAGATTACCGTTTTCGTCACGCTTACGGAATTCTGTTGCAAGGTTACCGATACCGTTTGACATCTGAAGGTTGTTAATACAACCGAAGCCTGCGTTATCAAATAAGAGAACGTTGATTTTCTTGTTTTCCTGAATTGAGGTTACAAGCTCGCTGTGAAGCATTAAATAGCTACCGTCACCGCAGAAAGCATAAACTTCCTTGTCGGGCTCTGCCATTTTAGAGCCGAGAGCACCTGCTATTTCATAACCCATACAAGAATAGCCGTATTCCATATTGTATGAGTTAGGAGCATCTGTAGTCCACATTCTTTGCATACAACCGGGGAGTGAGCCGGCGGCAGCTACTGCAATCGCATCATCATCAATAATTTTTCTGATTAATGCAAGTGCAGAAGTCTGTGTGATTACACCGCCGATTTTATCAACAAATTCGGGAATTGTATCCTCGTATCTCGCTTTGATAATCGGCTCGAAATCGTCTGAATACATATATTCAGAAAGCTTTGTCATTTCCTCTGACCAAGCTTTTTTGGCATCAGCAATTTCAGTAGTGTACTCGGTTTTGTATTCTTCAATCATTTCATCAAGTAATTCAATACCAAGCTTTGCATCGCAAACAGCTTTAATTGCTGAAAGCTTATATGCATCAAATCTGTCAGTATTGATAGTTGCAAATTTAGCATCTGACTTGAATAATGATTTTGAAGCAGTAGTAAAGTCAGAAAAACGTGTACCAACGCCTATAACAAGGTCGGCGTCCTTTGCAATTGTATTAGCAGAAAGGTTACCCGTAACGCCAACACCGCCTAAATTAAGCATGTGTGATGAAAGCACCGCAGATTTACCGTTCTGAGTTTCTGCAAAGGGGATATTATGCTTTTCGCAAAATGCCTCAAGAGTTCTTCCTGCTTCTGAATATCTGACACCGCCACCTGCGATTACAAGTGGCTTTTTAGCATCGAGTAATGCAATTGCAATATCTTTGATTTCATCTTCCGCAGGGGCAATTCTTGTAATTTTATGTACTCTTTTTTCAAAGAAATAATCGGGGTAATCATAGCTTTCACCCTCAACGTCCTGACAAAGAGCGATACAAACTGCACCTGTGTTTGCAGTATCAGTTAAAACTCTCATTGCGTTCGTCATAGCTGACATAAGCTGTTCGGGTCTTACGATTCTGTCCCAATATCTGCATACGGGTTTATACGCATCGTTTGTTGTAACGCTTAATGAATAAGGTTGCTCAAATTGTTGTAAAACAGGGTCTGGCTGACGGCAAGCAAAAGTGTCGGCAGGGAATAAAAGCAAGGGAACGTTGTTAACCGTTGCTGTTGCGGCTGCGGTTATCATATTAGCAGCACCGGGACCTATAGAGGATGAGCATGCAATAATTTTTCTTCTGTTGTTTTGCTTTGCAAAGCTTGTGGCAACGTGTGCCATTCCTTGCTCGTTCTTACCCTGGTAAACTTTAAGTCCACCGGGGTTTTCATCAAGTGCCTGACCAAGTCCGCAAACTATTCCGTGACCGAAAACGGTAAAAATACCGTCAACGAATTTAGTTTCTTTTCCGTCAAAAGAAACGTATTGATTATCAAGGAATTTAACAAGAGCCTGGCCCATAGTCATAATTGCCATTTATAATCACTCCTTAGAGTTTATTACTGAATTTACTTTGTTAACCATTGATGCTCGTCTGAAACGAATCTTGTTGTTTTAAACCAAGGGTCGTTATCAATATGACGTATCATCCATATATAACACATTTCGTAACCCGGGGCTACAACTTGTTGATGGTCTTTACCATCGGGGATAAATACAGCACTACCCTGAACGCTCTTATAAACATCGTCACCGACGAATGCAGCTCCAAAGCCCTGAGGCTTATCAAACTGATAATAGTAAACCTCCGGTTGAGGGTGGTGGTGCGGGGGATAGCTTGACCATCTGCCCGGTTGGTTATAAACCTCACCTAAAACCATATTTGAGTAAGGTGCATTATCGTAATCAAAGACAGTAGAAACTATTCTGTAGCCCGTGCCTTCCCATTGGTCTTTGCCAAAGTGCTGATACAAAATCATATCAGGAGTATAGAATACGGGTGTGAACATAATATCGTTATCTGTTTGTTGAATAAGTATTTCACTTTCCTTATTCGCTTTAATTGAAACCTCTGTGCATTTCGGTACATGTAAGCAGTAAGCAGCTTTAACAAAAGGTGTTTCTCTCGTCATAGCTTTTGTTTCACCGTTCCAAGAAATTTCAACATCACCCTGAAGAATTAAGAAAGCAGTTTCACATTCTTCACTATAAAGAGCAAAAGCTTCATCAACGTCAAGCTTTTTAACCTTGATATTCATATTCATATCAGAGTGCTTACCGCCGATTTCGCATAACACTCTTTCGTTGTTTTCGTTATAGTTTATTATTTCAAACATCTGTAAATCTCCTTAGACTTTATCGTCGGTAAGCTCACCGCTTAAATATATCGGGATTTCTTCACCTAAATACGTGGGCTCAGGCTTGAATAAGCACCATACAAAATCCTTACATCTTGCAAGAGCTTCACGGGAGTTGTTATAAGTTCTTACAAAGATATCGTAATTATACTGACCGTCTGCCGGAACTCCGTAAGCATCAAGTCCTAATTTACGAGCGTTATAAACGGCTCTGTAAAGATGGTATTTCTGGGTAACAATAATTACCTTTTTTACACCAAAAACGTCTCTTGCACGGTACATTGATTCGTAAGTTGAAAAGCCCGCGTGGTCCATAAAGACTGTATCAGCTTCAACCCCGCTATCAACGGCAAAGCCCTTCATAACGTTTACTTCGTCGTATTCATCTCTGCCGTGGTCACCGCTCATAAGAATTCTGTCGGTACAACCTGTATTGTAAACCTCAATACCTCTGTTTAGGCGTTCTTCAAGCATATGAGAAGGGGAGTTGCCCCAAACACCTGCACCTAACACAAGCACGCAATCATATTCTTCAAGTGAAGCCTCGTCAACACTAATAATATATCTGTTGGAAAACTCAAACATATATGCGTTGATAAGTATAGGTATCTGCACGACTAAGAAACCGACTAAAAGACAGACGGAAATTATTCTTCTAAATTTAGCAGTCATATTTTAACCTCTTGCAATCATCTCTCCGTATTCTTCTTTTTCCTTTTTGATAAATTCTTTTACAGCTTCAACTGATGGCATATCTTGTGAACAAGCGTGACTTGCAACAAGCATAGCCGCAGATGCAGAGCCGAATTCAAGAGCATCAATAATTTCCCAACCCTCGAAAAGTCCGTATAAAAATGCAGATGCATAACCATCGCCGCCACCGAAGGATTTTAAGAGCTTAACGGGGAATGGTTTGATATTGTAGCTTTCACCGTCGTTTGTGTATGCAGTTGAGCCTTCCTTACCGTGTTTGACAATAACAATTTTTGCACCCTGCTTATGCCAGTAATCAGCACTTGTTGTGTCTGTACCGTCAAGACCGATAAGCTTTTCTGTAAGGTCAAATTCTTCTCTCGAACCAAGAATTATATCAGTATACTTTGCAACCGTTGAGTAATAAATTGCAATTTCATCTGAATTCTTCCAGTTATATGCACGGTAGTCAATATCGAATATTACCGGTATATTATTTTTCTTTGCAAGAATTGTTGCCTTAAGAGCAGCTTCTCTTGATGGACTCTCGCAAAGAGCAGTACCTGATATAAGAAGCGCTTTTGATTTCTTTATGTAATCCTCATCAATATCTTCAACAGAAACCTTTAAGTCGGCGGCATCGTTTCTATACATAAGGATTGAGCTTTCAGTTTCAGAAAGAATTTCTGTAAAAGTGAGAC
Source organism: Clostridia bacterium (assembly GCA_017937865.1). Lineage (GTDB taxonomy): Bacteria > Bacillota > Clostridia > Oscillospirales > Acutalibacteraceae > DTU089. Next base: position 28,292 of record JAGBCU010000004.1, read on the forward strand.
CTATTTTTTCACCGTTTGTGCAACGTGTGATATGTGAGCAATCGATACCCTCATTTTTAAAGAAATTCTCAACGAAGGTTCCTAATTCGTCATCAGAAACCTTTGCAAAGAAACCGCATTTTTTCCCTAGTCTTGAAAGACCAACTGCAATATTTGCAGGAGAGCCACCTAAATATTTTTTGAATGTTGTGCTTTGAGAAAGGGGACAGTAATAATCAGTAGGATTAAAGTCTACTGCGACACGACCTAAAAGGATTAAGTCAAATTCTTTGCTGTTGTCAAATTCAATATATTTCATAGTTAACTCTCCAGTTCATATAGTTTCCATATTAAATATTTTTATATGTTTTTTAACGTTTTCGTATACTGCGTCCTGCATAGCCTGAGATAATTTAAAGTAGTTAACACCGTCTGCGTTACACATAGCTTTTGCGGCATTAGTTACTGCATCAAAGCTTGCGGTTGCAATATTTGTTTTTCTTATGCCGTTTCTTATACATTCCTGAAAATCCTCGGGAGTGATACCGGTACCGCCGTGAAGAACAAGAGGGGTTTTGCAAGCGGCGTTAATAGCCTTAAGAACATCGAATCTTAATTTCGGTGCAACGGGATAGTTACCGTGAGCATTACCGATAGCGACCGCTAAAGCATCGATATTTGTTTCAAGGCAAAATTTTATAGCTGAAAGAGGGTCAGTACATTGAATTTCATGAGTTTTACCGCCACCTTCGTTGCCACCGACAACACCTAATTCAGCTTCAACTGAAGCACCGTATTCGGATGCAAGCTCAACAACTTCTTGAGTTAGCTCGATGTTTTCTTCAATTGGAAGAAGAGAACCGTCGAGCATGACTGATGAAAAACCAAGGTCAAGGGCTTGCTCAACAGTTTCGTAATTTAAACCGTGGTCAAGATGTACGCATATATCTACTTCACTGTTTTCAGCTGCTGCAACCATCATAGGACCGATAATATCTAAAGGCGAGGTAGGTAATCTTACCTCGGCAATTTGAAGGATGATCGGTGTATTAAGTTCTTCAGCAGCTCTTACAGCACCTAAAACCATTTCCATATTACCAACTGAAAAAGCACCAACGGAAACTTTTTTCTCGCTGGCAGAGGTCAGTAATTCTTTTAAAGTAACTATAGCCATAAGTTTACCTCTGAATTCAAAAATATATATTAAATATTACAACAAATTGTTAGATAAATCAATATTAATGTAATTATTTATATTAAAAACATTATAAGCATTTTTTTGTTTAAAGTGCCAAAATTTCAATATTGGAAAAATGCAAAAAAATGTATAAAAACACAGACAACCGTTCAAATTCGTGAACGGTTGTCTGTGTTTGCGTAAAGTTATTGGCGTATTAACTTTAAACTAATATTATCACTCTTCAGCCTTAAAATCAAGTATAAATTTGTCGTTAAAATGCACAAATATCATGTGTTAAAATTATGCAATTCTATCTTTTTACTTTGATTGAATTTTAAATTTCTATATGATAAAATTATTTTGAGGAGTGACTGTATAATGTATATTATTTTTTTAACTATCGGTCTTGTTTTAACAACAGTTTTCACTATCAAACGTACCTATAAAAGTTCACCCTGTTTGGTAATGCTGAAGGCATTATCCAGTGCGTTTTTTATATTTACAGCAATTTCAGCTTTTGTATTCAATAATAACGTGCCTCTTTTGGTTGGTGTTCCGGCGGTTATTGGTGCAGTTTTCGGTCTTCTCGGTGATATTTCGTTAGATTTAAAATATGTTTATCCTCAAGACCATGGCGTTTATTTAAAAGGCGGTTTTACAGCTTTCTCAATCGGGCACTTGTTTTATATAGTTTCAATATTTTTTAGCTATGAGCTTTCTTTCGGTAATTTTGCTTATGCGTTATTCGGCTTAGTTGCTCTTATAATTTCTGTGCCCGTTACCGAGAAATTAATGAAGCTCGATTATAATAAATTTAAACTCATAACTATAATGTATTCCGCTATTTTAGGTTTCACCGATGCTCTGAGCTTCAGCGTTATATTTACAGAAGGAGTATCAGTACATACCGTTTTACATAGCGTTGGTTTAACGTTATTCCTCTTGTCTGATGCCGTACTATCGGGGCTTTATTTCGCAAAGGATGAGAAAAAGAGGAAAAGCAGACCTTCTATTATCATAAACCACATTTTTTACTATTCAGCTCAGTATATTCTTGCCGTTTCGTTGGCTTTTTACAGAGGTTAAAAATGATAACAGAAAAATTATATTATAACAATTCTTATATAAATGAATTCAGTGCAGTTGTCCTATCGTGTGATGCCTGCACTGACGGTTTTTTTGTAACACTTGATAAAACTGCCTTTTTCCCTGAAGGGGGCGGACAAAAAGCTGATAATGGCTATATAGGCGATGTATTCGTTAAGGATGTTCAAGAGGAAAGCGGTAAGATATTACATTTCGTTGATAAAGCGCTGTCTGTTGGTGGTGAATATCTTTGTAAATTAAATTGGCAACAACGTTTTAACAGAATGCAAAATCACAGTGGCGAGCATATTGTTTCGGGTATTGTTAATTCCTTATACGGTTATGATAACGTTGGCTTTCATATGGAAGAGGATTACGTAACTATTGATTTTAACGGCGAATTAACCCGAGAACAGCTTGATGAAATTGAAGATAAAGTCAATTATGCGATATATAAGAATTACAGTATTAATTGTTGGTTTCCCGATCAAACTGAGCTTTCAGGATTAGATTACAGAAGTAAACTTGAGTTAACCGAAAATGTAAGGCTTGTCAGCATTGAAAATACTGATTTGTGTGCTTGTTGTGCACCTCACGTTAAAAGTACAGGTGAGGTAGGAATTGTTAAAATTCTCGATTTTATGCGCCACAGAGGCGGTATTAGGTTAGTAATGAAAGCGGGTTTTAAAGCTCTTTTAGATTACCGTGAAAAATACAGGAGTGTTTACGATATATCAAATCTTCTTTCTGCAAAACAGCCTGAAGTTTTTAACGCAGTTGAACGTGTTTATAACGAGGTTGATGACGTTAACAGAGAGCTGTATAATTTCAAGCATAAGGTTGCAGAATCAGATAAAAATAACTTAATTTATTCGGGTAACATTTCTTATTTTATATCTTCATTTTATGATACTGATATGATGAGAAATCTTGTGAATTACGGTATGGAAAAATCATCTCTTTCTTTAGCTTTTTCGGGTGAAGATGAAAATGGTTATTCTTATATTGCGGGTAGTAATTCTCTTGATATGAAAAATGTTGCAAGGTCAATAAACTCTAGCCTTAACGGCAGGGGTGGCGGAAGGGATACTATGATTCAAGGTAAGGTTTCTGCCACTAAAGAGCAAATAGTAAATTATCTCGAAAATAACGAGTGGAGATGAGCTTGTGAGCTTTGTTAATGATGTTATTAATTTTATAGATTTTGCCGATGCTTTAATATATGAATCGGCTACTGATTGTGACTTGGCACTATTTGAAAATTCAAGTAAATCTGATTATGAAGATAAATGCACTTTGATTGAAAACAACGGCTTCAATTTAATTAACGAAAACACTGTTTCTGATAATTATTTTAAATTCTATAAAAATGATTCTTTGTTTATCGGTATCGGATTCTTTTCAAACGATTCAACAATTAGATTGTTTGTCGATAAAAAGTTAGAATTACCTATATTTAACCCTTGTGATAGCTTAAAAAATGTTTCTGTAACAACTCTTTGGCAGTTTGAGGTTGACCATAGGCTTATTGACTGTGGAATGTGCTACATTATAAGAACCTGCACGGGTGCATTTTTTATAATTGACAGTGCTCATACATATTCAATTAATGACTGTGAAAGAATTCACGACTTTTTAAGAGAAAGAACACCTGACGGTGAAAAAATCCATATAGCAGGCTGGTTTATTTCCCACGGTCACGAGGATCATACAGCACAGTTTATGAATTACCTTAAATTCTTTATGAAAGATACGGTAATTGATAAAATTTACTTTAATTTTGTTAGTATGGACCATCGTGACGGCGGTGAATGGATGCAATCACACAGAGGCTATGATAATATGATGTATAGCTTACTTGAAAAACATCCTGAAACACCGTGGGTAAGGCTTCATACAGGCGAAAGCTTTTATGTTGATAACCTTAAATTTGACGTTTTATGCTCTCATGAAGACGTTTTTCCGCGTGATAACAGTAATTATAATGATTCATCAGTTGTTCTTATGATGACTGCAGAAAATACAAAGGTTCTTTTCCCCGGTGATGCAGGACACGAAGAAAGCTATATTCTTGAAGCAAGATATCCTGAATATTTAAAGTCTGATATTGTTCAACAGGCTCACCACGGTCATTTTGGCACAACTGAAAATTTCTATAGATTAGTTGATGCAAGTATTGCTCTTTTTCCCGTAACACAAATTAAATTTGACGAGGAATTGCATAATTATAGGGCTAATGAGGTGTCAATTGAGATTGCAGATGCTTATTACATAGCTTCAAACGGTACTGTTGAAATACCTCTTCCTTATGTCAAAGGTAACATAAAGGTTTACCCGGATGAAACCTTTGAAAGCTTTAGCGGTGTTTATAATCTCTGGTCGTATGAATACACAAAAGAATATAAAGAAAAGCTTTATAAGGAGTATTTAGAAAGAGGCGGAAAACCTCTTGAAGAATACAAAAATGGTTTTTAAATATGATTTTTGAGTATAAAATTATTCGTTCAAGCAGAAAAACTGTTTCGATTCAAGTTGATGCTGATTGTAATATTACTGTAAGAGCTCCTTATAAAATATCTGAAAGGGAGATAGAAGAATTCGTTTCAGATAAAAAGGAATGGCTTGAAAAGGCTGTTTTAAAGCAAATGAACTGTAACAGAAATAAAAAAGAATATACTGAAGACGAGATTAAGATATTGAGAGAAAAGGCGAAAACAGTTTTGCCGGAAAAGGTGAAATATTATTCTTCCATTATGGACGTTTATCCGAAAAGTATTAAAATTAACTCAGCAAAAAAGCGTTACGGCTCTTGCTCGGGTGAAAACAATATAAATTTTTCGCTTTTTCTTATGGATACGGATGAAAGATTTATTGATTACGTTGTTGTTCACGAATTAGCCCACATCAAGCATCATAACCACAGCAAAGCTTTTTACGGGTTTATTGAAAGCTTTATGCCCGATTATAAAGAAAGAAAAAAGCTGGGTTAAGAATATAATTCAGCTTAATTGAAGGAGTGTAGGGGATGGATACTTCTATTGTTTCTAAAGCATTGACAGGTTTTATAAAATTACGTGGTAGAGCCTCTTTAAAGTCAAAGCCTGCAACAAAGCTAAGCGGTACCTTTGTTGATTTCGCAGAATCCGGCGGTAAGGACACTTATACAGTGGGGTTCGGAAAGAAAATAATTTTACCTGACGATATAGAAAAGAAAAAATATTACATTGCGGGTTACGGTGAAAACAATCCTGCTAAAGGAGTAATTGACCCTCAATACGCCCATGCAGTTTGGATGGACGATAATTCCGGAAGAGGCGGAGTTTTATTTATTTCTCTTGATATCGTGGGTCTTTTGAATAAGGACGTCAATAAAATTCGCGAAATGCTTACCGATTTTAAAAAGGAAACGGGTTGCAGAAGCATTAACGTTTTTTCAACTCATAACCATGCGGGTATCGATACTATGGGAATATGGGGACCGTTACCGTTCTCAGGTAAAAACGAAAAGTTTATGAAAGAGCTTTTTGACGCCGTACTTTTCAGTGCTTACGATGCCTATACAAGCAGAAAAAACGGTAAGCTTTATCTCGGTACAATTGAAGTTCCTGATATGCAAGAGGATATAAGAACACCGATTGTTTATTCAAAAACACTTACCCGTTTTAAATTTGTTCCCGATGATAACAGCAACGAAATATGGATACTTAATTTTGCATCTCATTCAGAGTCTTTGCAGGGCTGTAACCACCTTGTAAGTGCGGATTTTCCGTGTTATTTACGTGAAAGAATTAAAAAAACAACAGGCGCAGATGTACTTTACGGTGTAGGTGCCATCGGCGGTATGATTAGTATGGATATCCCTGAGGAGAATACCTTGAGAAAAGAGTTCAGGCTAATTGAATCTACCCGTGATATAGGATATAAGCTTGCCGATTATGCAATGCAAATCAATAATGATATAAAGCTTGAGGCGAATATCAATTTTGCAAAAAAAGATTTTTATGCCGACGTTGAAAATCCTGTTTTAACTATCGCTTGTGAAGTAGGTTTGTTGTATGCAGATAAATTCGCAAGAAAAGAATCGCCAAACTTTTGGTGTTTAAAATCAGAGATTACTTATTTCGAAATAGGTGGTAAGAAAATTCTTCTTTTACCTTGTGAATTATTCCCCGAGCTTGCTTTTGGCGGTGCTTTAAGTGCCGAAGAATCGGGTACAGGAAAAGGTGCTGAAATTAATCCGGATTTACTTTGCGATATTGTTGGCGACAAAGAAATTTTAATTTTTGGACTTGCAAACGATGAGCTTGGGTATGTTTTACCGCCCAATGACTTCGTTTTAAATGAAAAAATGCCGTATCTTGATGACGGCAGAGACCACCACAATCGCCGTCATTATGAAGAAACTAATTCTATGGGACCCAATACAGCAAAAGATATTGCTGATACTGTTAAGCAGATTATTACAGCAATAAAAGGCTAATTTATTATCAGCAAAAAAATAATTAAGGTTTACTGTCAAATTAATGACGGTAAACCTTTTACTTTTGCTAACTATTATTTGTATTTTTCACATTCTGCAACCGCTAATTTGTCGCATCTTTCGTTTTCAGGGTGCTCATTATGACCCTTAACCCAATTAAAAGTCACGTTATGAGTATCAAGTAAGCTGAGCAATTCACCCCATAAATCAGGGTTTAAAGCGGGTTTTTTGTCAGGCTTTCTCCAACCGTTTTCCTTCCATTTATAGACCCAACCCTTTGTTATGGAATCGTAAACATACTTTGAATCAGTTGTAATTGTTACGTCGCAAGGAAATTTAAGAGCCTTTAAAGCTTCTATAACACCCGTTAGTTCCATTCTGTTATTTGTTGTATCTTTTTCTCCGCCACTTATCTCTTTTTCTGTGCCGTTGTATCTTAAAATTGCGCCCCAACCGCCGGGACCGGGGTTGCCGCTACAGGCTCCGTCAGTAAATATTTCTACTTTTTTCATAAAACAAATCCTTTGTGTTAATGTATAATCATTTTATCACAAAGTATTTTTAATTAAAAGAGTTTATTTGCTTTTATTTAAATAAAAATTTTGTTAAATTTTATAAATCAGGCAATAATCAAATAGAGGTGTTTAAATGCTTGTGTTTGTATTGTCTGTTGATGAGAGGTTCAGTGAAACAGAAAATTTAGGATATATTTCCTGCAATGATATCAGTATATTTGATAAAAGCTTGTCTTATTATCAGGAGGCTTGTCTTGAATGTGGCGATAGTTTTAAGAAATTTATTGTCAAAACTACTGATATTTTAACAATTAAAAAACATATTGAAAACTCTGAAGATAAATACTCTGTTTTTTATTATGAGAATTGTTTTTTTGATTTTTCAGTTACAAATATAGTTGAAAAGCTTAATAAAAATATCGGTTTAGCAGGGGAGCTTTATGAAAATGACAACAAGCTTGTTTTTTCTTTGATTGATAACGATATAATTAAAAAACGCCTGATAAATGAACACTCTTTTGAAAGTATTATTGATTTGTTGAAAAGCTGCTGTTTGGTGGTCAAACCTTTATTTTATCATAAGTTTTTGAATACTTATGCTTCTTATAAAAAGCTTCATTTTGATATTTTAAATGGTAAGACAAACGTGTATTTACCTAATATCGCAAAGGGGATATACACGTACGGTAAGCTACCTAAGGGGGATTACACAATAATTCCTCCTGTTTTTATTTCAGAAAATTCACAAATAGAAAGCGGGGCAATTGTTGGTCCGAATACTATTGTTTCAAGCAATACTCTTGTTGCCAAAAACAGCAGGGTTAGCAGTTGCGTTTTATGCGAAAATACTTATATTTCAGAAGATTGTGTTGTTGACAATTCAATATGCGGTAAAAACGCTTCTGTAAAAAGAGGTGCTGCAATTCTTAATAACTGTGTCTTGGGATATGATTCGTTAGTAGGTGACGGAATGTGTATAGAAAATCATGCAGTAATTTTACCACAAATACAAGCATACAGCTTTATAAACAAAGTTAATAATGATATAAAATTAGATTATGATGAAACACGTTTTGATAACCTTGACGTTGTTTCAGCGTGTAAATTAGGTGCTTGTTTTGGGAACGTGTTTAATATCCCGTCTGTTTGCGTTGCATCTGATGATAATAATTATTCAAAAACTGTAAAGCTCGCTTTTGTCTCGGGACTGTGCTCAAGCGGTTGTGATTGCTTTGATATCGGCTCGTCATTTTTATCTAAGCTATTCTATACAGCTTTATTTTGTCAATTAGACTATTCCTTCTATTTTTCTTTCAGTAACAATAGCGTTTCTCTCGAAATTTTCAATGAGAAGTGCGAAAAATTAAACGTTGTTAATCTTTATAACCTTTTGTTTATATATCGAAAGTACAAGCTTGAAAATATGACAGATAAAAAAATAAAAAAAGTCAAGCAAATCAAGGGCTTAAGTAAGGTTTATATAAGAGATTTAAAGAGCTTAATTTCATCAACAGATGCTTTAAAGAGATACAAGGTTTCCAGTAATAATCCGATAATAGAAAAATTGATTAATCAGTTGTTGAAAGCTGATAAACCACCAAATAATTCTGAATTGAAATTTGATTTTTTTATTGGTAATTCCGGCGACAATCTTACTTTAATTACCAACAATAAAAGCTTTTTTCACAATGATTTAGTAAATGCTGTTGAGATTTTAAAAATGCAGGAAAAAACCGATTGTTTAATATCAAATCTTTATAAAAAAGATGCTCTTGTTCTTTTTTTGATGATTGTTTCTTACATTGATGAAAGAGATGAAAATGCGAAAAAATTTATAAATACTCTTGAAAAAACGGCAATATTCGAAAGGGAGTATAGTTATATAGCCAGCACGGGAAAATTCCTTAATAATTTCTTGTTTAATAGCAAGCTTGAATATAATAACGGCAAGCTCAATATAATAAATAAAGCAGATAATTTGTCATTAAGTCTGAATCCGAGTACAAAAAAAATCAAGCTTATTACTGGTTTTTCAAATGTTGCAGCATCAGAAGAAATATTTAAAGATTTAGATGCAATAATCAATGATATTAATAAAATGTAAAAAGGTGGTAATTCCCTTGACAATATTTATTAATAATAGTAAAATATTAATCTAAAATAGGACATTATACCGTTTGTAGAGCAAACGGTTCTACATATAAAAAAACTCGTTTTAGGAGTAAATTATGGCAAAGAAAATAAGAAAAAAACTTCACAGGTTACTGATAATACTAACATTCAGAAAAAGAACACAAAAGCTTCCAAAAAAACTGACAAAATTAATAATAAAACAAATCAGAAGCCTGTAACAAAATCTAAGCAAAAAATAAACAACAAAAACAGCTCGCAATCCACAAAAAAAGCTAATAAGAAAGCTGCTGATTCCAAAGCTGTTAAAAGTGAAAATACAGCAAAGCAAACGAAAAAGCACGGTAAATATTCAAAGATTATCCCGCCACAGAGAATGGAGCCTATTAAAATATCCTTCCTTGGCGGTATAAACGAAGTGGGTAAAAATATGACCTGCTACGAATACTCAAAATCAATGCTTATCGTTGATTGTGGTCTTGCTTTCCCTGAGTCGGATCAGCTTGGTGTCGATTTTGTTATTCCTGATTTTACTTTTGTTGAAAGAAATCAGGATAGGCTCAAGGGTATTGTTATTACTCACGGTCATGAGGATCATATAGGAGCTCTTTGTTATCTTTTAAAGAAAGTTAAAATTCCTGTATACGCAACTCTTCTTACCGCAGGTCTTATTCGCGGTAAATTAAGCGAACACAAGCTTGACTACGAGGTTGATATTCATATCGTTAAAGCCGGAGATACCGTTTCGATTGGGGATTTTGACGTTGAGTTTATTCACGTTAATCACTCTATTCCCGGTGCTGTTGCATTAGCAATTAAGTGTGATTCCGGTACAATAGTTCAAACGGGTGACTTTAAGATTGATACAAGTCCCATTGACGGTGCAATTATAGATTTGTCACGTTTTGCTGAATTAGGCAATGAAGGTGTTATGTGTCTTCTTTCTGACTCTACTAATGCCGAACAGCCCGGCTTCAGCCAAAGTGAAAGTAAGGTTGGCGAAACCTTTAAAAACCTTTTTAACCAAGCAGGAGACAGACGGATTATTATCGCAACCTTTGCTTCAAATATCCATAGAGTACAGCAAATAATCGATATTGCAGCTAATACGGGCAGAAAGGTTGCCCTTTCCGGCAGAAGCCTTGAAAACGTTGTTGCTATTGCTTCAGAGCTTGGCTACGTAAATATCCCGGACGGAACTTTAATAAGCATTGACGAAATTAAGAAATATTCTGATGACAGGCTTGTTATAATTACAACCGGTAGTCAGGGTGAGCCTATGTCGGCTCTTTCGAGAATGGCTTCCGGCGGTCACAGAAAGGTTTCAGTAGGCTACAATGATTGTGTTATTATTTCTGCAAGACCGATTCCGGGTAATGAAAAAACTGTTTACAGAGTAATTAATGACCTTTTAAAATTAGGTGCAAATGTTATTTACGAAAAAATGTATGATGTTCATGTTTCGGGTCATGCTTGTCAGGAAGAGCTTAAATTAATGCTTTCTCTCGTTAAGCCTAAATACTTTATTCCCGTTCACGGTGAACAAAAGCATTTACGTTATCACGCTAAGCTTGCTGAAAGCGTTGGTATTGATAAAAATAATATTCTTATCGCCGATAACGGATATGAAATTTCAGTCAGTGACAGAAACATTTCTGTTTCCGGAACTGTTGCAAGCGGTAAGGTTTATGTTGACGGTTACGGTGTTGGTGATGTCGGAGCCCGAGTTATGAAAGAGCGTCTTCATTTAGGTCAAGACGGTATTATTATCGTTGCTGCTACTATTGACGGTGCTTCAGGTGAGCTTTTAAGTGGTCCCGAGGTTGTTTCAAAAGGCTTTGTTTACGTAAAAGAAGCCGAATTTTTAATGAATGAAGCGGTAAGGATTTCAATGAAGGTTATTGATAGCTTTCCGCCTTATAGCTTTGATATAAATGCAATGAACGTTAAAATCAGAGATGAGGTTTCGCGTTTGATGTATGAAAAAACAAAACGTAGCCCAATGATTTTACCGATTCTTTTGGAAGTATAATTTTTTGTAAAGGAGGAGTATGATGAAAGCACTTGCTCTTTTTTACCAAAATCCTGCAGGCTTCTTTGCAGCTGTTTTGTTGCTTGTTTTTTCGGTACTTGGGTTTATATTCAATACTGAAATGGGCATAGTCTTTTTAAGTGCATTTCTGTTGATTCTTCTTATCGATGTGCTTTACGCTGTACTTTCTTTAAAAGCAACGAGAAAATATGTTTCTCAGGTTAATAAATCGCTTTCCGGCAAAAAGGTGTCTGCTGTTGATACTTTTCCTTTACCATGCGTAATTTGTGATAATCACGGTAATCTTGTTTGGTATAATGCAAAATTTTCAGAGGATATAATACCAAGTGGCAGCAAAACCTTGAGAATCAATGATTTTATTCCCGATTACAAGTATTCAAAATATTCAGAGGAGTCTTTTACTTCCGCCGAATTCGAGAATAAAAAATATTCAGTATTTATCACGAAGATTAAAAGTGTGTCAAACCCTATGCTTTGCTTTTATTTCTTTGATGATACATACTACAAAGAAACAGAAGATGAATATAAATTATCAAGACCATTCGTAATGCATATTCTCGTTGATAACATCGAACAGCTTTCCCGTCAGTTGACTGACAGTAAATTTGCTCTTGTAACAAGCGGAATTGAAGCAAAAATTGAGAAATGGTTAAAGAATGAAAACGTTATAACTAAAATAACCGGTAACGGTAGCTTTTTAGTTATCGGTGAAAAGCGTTGTCTTGATAAGCTTTGTGAGGACAAGTTCTCGGTTTTAAATGACATCAGAAGCTATAAGCAGGGTGCAACCGCAATAAATGCTACGCTTTCTATCGGTGTAGGTACGGGTGAGAATTTCAAAGACTGCGAAATATGGGCAAGAAAAGCTCTTGATATGTCGTTGGGCAGAGGCGGTGACCAAGCCGCAGTTTACACTGAAAACGGTTATATGTATTTCGGTGGTGTTTCAAATAGAGCGAATGATAATTCCCGTGTTTCGCCAAGGCAAACGGCAGCCAATATCGCTACTCTTATAAAGAAATTCGACAAGGTTTTAATTGTTGGTCATAAATATTCTGATTATGATGCTATCGGCTCAGCAATGGGCTTACAGTTTTTCTCCGAAGCCAATGGAATTCCTGCTTTTGTTGTTTGTGATGAATCAAAGACCTTGGCAGGCGGTTTGGTTTCTTTTGCACGAAATGAGGGCTTTGAAGAATTCACCGATATTAATACAGCTATTGAAATGTGTGATGATAAAACTCTTTTATTTGTTGTTGATGCTCACCGCAAGCCCTTACTCGAATGCCCGGAGCTTTACGATAAAGCAGGGGCAAAGATTGTTGTAGACCACCATAGAAGAGCTGATGATTATATAGATGATTCTGATTTGTTTTATCATTCACCATCATCATCTTCTGCTTGTGAAATGGTTGCTGAGCTTATTGAGTATTCAACCTTACAGGAGAAGGTTCCCTCAGTAATATCAACCGCTTTGTTATCAGGTATCGTTCTTGATACAAAGGACTATGTTTTAAGAACATCTCAGCGTACCTTCTCGGCTGCAGCGTTCTTACGAGAGAATAATGCTGACACAATTGCTGTTAAAAAATTATTTGCAACCAATTCTGAAATGATTGCTCTTAAAAATGAAATAATCAGCTCTGCAGTCACATTAGGTGATTGCGTTATCTCTAAAACTGATAAAAGCGATGCTAATCTCAGGATTGTAACAGCAAAGGCAGCTGACGAAATGCTTAATATAAGCGGTGTAAAAGCTTCGTTTGTTCTTTCTTACATCGGTAAGGATGTTGTTCAGATTTCCGCAAGATCATTAGGCGAAGAAAACGTTCAGCTTATAATGGAGTTGATTGGTGGTGGCGGTCACAGCACGATGGCTGCAACTCAGTTAAATGATATTGATTTAGATGGTGCTTATAAGAAATTAATAAGCGCTATTGAAAAATACTACTCTTCAAAATAAATTTCCGGAGGTATACAAATGGAAGTAATTTTAAAAGCCGACGTTAAAGGTCTCGGCAAAAAAACTGAAAAAGTAACCGTATCTGACGGTTATGCAAGAAACTTTTTGTTTCCTCGCGGTCTTGCCGCAGAAGCAAATGCACAGTTAATTTCAGAAATGAAAAATAAACAGTCATCCGAACAGTTCAGAGCCGCTGAGGAATTAAAGGCTGCTCAGGAAAACGGAGAAAAAATTAAGGGTAAAACAATTGTAATGAAGGCAAAGGGCGGTACTAACGGCAGGCTTTTCGGCTCTGTTACCGCAAAAGAAATTGCAACTCTTGTTTCAAAGCAGTTTGCAATCTCTGTTGATAAAAGAAAAATTACAGTTGATGATATAAAAGCCTTCGGCACTTATAATGCTGAGGTAAAGCTTCATCCCAAGGTTACTGTTCCTTTTAAGGTTCAGGTAGTTGAAGAGTAATTCTTAATTAAAGGGTTTTTAATTATGGCTAAAAATGAAAATCTGTCTTTAGACAGTATTACAATGCCTTACAGCCTTGAAACCGAACAAGCTGTAATAGGCTCAATTCTGATTAATCCCGAGTGCGTTACCGTTGTGCTTTCGCAGGTTAAGCCGGATTATTTTTATATTCCTCAGCACCGTGAAATTATGGAAGCGGTAATGATTCTTGATACTTTAGGCTCAAGAATTGATGCTCTTACTATTCTTGATAAATTAAATAGCTCAGGAAATTCCGATGCAGAAGCTAATAAGAATTATCTTTTCCAGATTGCTCAGTCCGTTCCTTCAGCCGCAAACGTTGAAAACTACTGTAAAATCGTTAGAGAAAAGTATTTCTTACGTTCTCTTATTACGATTTCTCGTGAAACTATAGATTCTGCTACCGAGGGAGGTGCAGATGCAGATAAGCTTCTCGATTCTGCAGAGCAAAAGATTTATGACATAAGAAAGGGTAAATCAACAGGCTCTTTACAGCGTCTTATTGACGTTATTTCTGCTGAGGTTTATCCTAATCTCGTTCAGATATCTTCTGAAAATGCTGAGGAATTCAAAGGTATTCCTACAGGATTTTCAAAGCTTGATGAAATTACATCGGGTCTTAACCGTTCTGACTTGATTCTTATTGGTGCCCGTCCTGCTATGGGTAAAACAAGCTTCGCTTTAAATATCGGCAGGAATGTTGGTATGACGGGAAAAAAGGTTGTTTTCTTCTCTCTTGAGATGTCAAACGAACAGCTTGCAGCCCGTGTGCTTTCAACTGAAGCACGTGTTGAAAGTAATAAATTACGTTCAGGCGAAATTTCACCTGACGAGTGGATGCGACTTGCAGAAGCAACCGATAGATTAACGAAGTGTAATTTATATTTTGATGATACATCAACCATTACTGTTCCCGAAATTAAGTCGAAAATAAAGAGAGCAAAAGATGTTGATTGTATTATTATCGACTATCTCGGTCTTATGGAATCTGCAAAAAAGAAAGAGAATAGGGTGCAGGAGGTTACTGAAATTACTCGTAGCCTTAAAATGCTCGCTAAAGATTTAAAGATTCCCGTTGTTGTTTGCTGTCAGTTGTCCCGTGGACCGGAAAAGAACGGTAAATCTTCAAACAGGCCTATGCTTTCTGACCTTCGTGACTCAGGTTCAATTGAGCAGGACGCTGATATTGTTATGATGCTTTACCGTGAGGGTTACTATAAAGGCAGTGCCCAAAATCCTGATGAAATTGACTTGACTCAGGCAGACGTTGACGTTGCTAAAAACAGACACGGTCCGACTGAAAGGATTAAGCTCCATTGGGATGCTCAATATACACTTTTCTCGACCTTGGAGTATAGAGATGAGTAATTTTACAGAAATCGTTTCACGTAAATTTTATGAAACTGCTGTTTCACACTCTATGATTACAGACGTTGATAAAGTGATTGTAGGATTTTCGGGCGGTGCTGATTCGGTTTGTCTTTTGCATCTTTTACATAGATTTCAAAAAGAGTTTTCTTATTCTCTTACTGCCGTACACGTAAATCACGGTATAAGAGGTGACGAAGCTAAAAGAGATGCCGACTTTGCTGAAAGCTTTTGTGAAGAAAACGGTATTCCTTTTAAGCTTGTTGAGATTGACTGTGTTAAGCTTGCTGAAGAGAGTAAAATATCGCTTGAAGAAGCGGGGAGAAAAGCACGTTACGAAGCTTTTAACGGGCTTTGTACTGATAAATCTAAAATCGCTACAGCTCATAATCAAAATGATAATGCTGAAACCTTGATTTTTAACATAACGAGAGGTTCTTCGCTAAAAGGTGCTTGCGGTATTCCTTATGTCAGAAATAATATTATAAGACCTATTCTTGATTGCAGTAGAGAAGAGATTGAAGGCTACTGTAAAGAAAATAATTTATTCTTTGTAACCGATAGTACGAATCTTTCTGATGATTATTCTCGAAATAAAATCAGGCATAATGTTTTGCCTGCTTTAAATGAGTTAAACAGCGATTTTTTGAATAAAATTACTCAGTTTTGTAATGATTGTGCCGATATTGAGAGCTTTTTAGATAATTACAGCGATATTCAACTAAATAAAGCGACTATATCCGAGAATTATTATGATGCAGTTTTTATTTCTTCTCTTGAAAAGCCGATTGCAACGAGAGTTTTGATATCTGCGTTCAATAAATTTACGACAGTAAGCCTTGAAAGACACCAGATTTTAGCTTTATTTGAGCTACTTTCAAACGGTGGCAGGTTGCAAATTAAAGGTGATATTTTTGCTGAGGTGAAACAAGGCAGGTTAAGGTTTTTTAATTCTGTTATCGATATCCGGACAGATACTGTTAAAAATCTTTCAATACCGTTTGAGGTTACGTTTAACAAGCACACTGTTAAGTGTGAATTAACTGATTGTTCAAAGAAAATTAACCGTTTATCTTTAGATGATTTGATAGATTTTGATAAAATAAGTGGTAATTTATTCCTTAGAAGCCGTGTAAGCGGTGATAAAATAACCTTAAGAAAACGAAACGTTAAAAAATCTTTAAAAAAGCTTTTCTGTGAGGAAAATGTTCCTATAGAATTACGTGACTGTATTCCTGTTTTGTGCGATGAAAACGGCATTGTATGGGTTTATGGCTTTGGTGTTAATAAACGTTGTGAAGTTACATCAAATTCTATTAATATTATTTCTGTGAGAGGTAAATATAATGATAGGTAATGATATGAAAAATGATATTAAAAAAGTGCTTATTACTGAAGAAGAGCTTGCAAATATCGTTAAATCACTCGGTGAACAAATAACAGAGGATTATAAAGGTAAGGACTTAATGATTGTCAGCATTTTAAAAGGTTCAATTCTTTTTATGGCTGACTTAATGAGAGCGATTGACACTCCTTGTACTATTGACTTTATGGCTGTTTCAAGCTACGGCTCAGGAACTAAAACCTCAGGTGTAGTTAAAATTATCAAAGACCTTGACGCTTCAATAGAAGGTAAAGATCTTTTGATTGTTGAAGATATTCTTGACAGTGGCAGAACTCTCAGCTACATTAAAGATATTCTTTTAGCCCGTAATCCTAAGAGTATTAAAATATGCACTCTTTTCGATAAACCCGAAAGAAGAGAGGCTGATATTTATGCTGATTATATTGGCTGTGATGTTCCTAATGAATTTATTGTAGGTTATGGTCTTGATTACGATGAACACTATAGAAATCTTCCTTATATCGGTGTTTTAAAAGAATCTGTATATAACGACTAATTAATTGTTATACAAATATTTTGAAAGAGGTGAGCTGTTATAAAAAACGGCGACAAAATTAAGGCGTTTTTGCCTTATATAATTATTCCACTTATTGTTGTGTTACTTATTTCATTTTCAACAAGCGATACTGCTAAAAACAGTAAACTTGAATATTATCAGGTTATTGAATTGTTTGACAAAGGTGAGGTTGTTGAATATGAGTTAAATATTGGTTCGGGTAATCTCACTTTTAAGCTCAAAGACGGTACTTCGGGTAAATATTCAGTTCCCAACGTAAGTCTTTTTGTTGATGATATTCACGAAGCTGTTGTTGAGTACAACAGAGCAAACCCTAAAGCTCCAATTAAATACAATTATGTTTCAGGTAATTCATATTCAATGTGGATATCTCTTCTACCTGCAATTCTTTGCGGTGCTATCGCAATTTTTGGCGGTATCTACTTTATAAAGAAGATGAATAACTCCATTTCAAGCGAAAATAATCGTGCAATGGGCTTTGGTAAAGCTCGTGTTAAATTCGGTAAGGACGAAAAAAGAAAAACTACCTTTAAAGAGGTTGCAGGTGCTGACGAAGAAAAGGAAGAACTTCAGGAAATTGTTGAGTTCCTTCGTGATCCTCGTAAATTTACCGAGCTTGGTGCAAGGATTCCTAAAGGTGTGCTTCTTGTGGGCCCTCCCGGTACCGGCAAAACTCTCCTTGCAAGAGCTGTTGCAGGCGAAGCAGACGTTCCGTTTTTCTCAATTTCAGGTTCTGATTTCGTAGAAATGTATGTTGGTGTTGGTGCGTCACGTGTTCGTGACCTTTTCGACCAGGCTAAAAAGAGTGCACCCTCAATCATTTTCATTGATGAAATCGATGCTGTTGGCCGTCATAGAGGTGCCGGTATGGGTGGCGGTCACGATGAACGTGAGCAGACCCTTAACCAGTTACTTGTTGAGATGGACGGCTTCGGTAATAACGAAGGTATCATAATCATTGCAGCAACAAACAGACCTGATATTCTTGACCCCGCACTTTTACGTCCCGGTCGTTTTGACAGACAGGTTACCGTTGGCAGACCCGATTTAAAGGGTAGAGAAGAGATTTTAAAGGTACACTCTAAAAATAAACCCCTTGCACCCGACGTTGATTTGAAAACAGTTGCTCACGGTACTATAGGTTTTGTTGGTGCTGACCTTGAAAACCTTATGAACGAAGCAGCACTTCTTGCAGCAAAACGTAATAAAAAAGCTATCACAATGACAGAAATCGACGAAGCTGTTGTAAAGGTTGAGGTTGGTACAGAAAAGAAATCTCATAAATACACTGAAAAAGATAAAAAGATGACTGCATATCACGAGGCGGGTCACGCTGTTGTTGCTTATTATCTTGAAAACAGCGATCCCGTTTATGAAATTTCTATTATTCCTCGCGGTATGGCTGGTGGTTATACTCTTTACAGACCTGATGAGGATTCATCCTTTGCAAGTAAAACTGAAATGATTGAAAATATTATTTCGCTTATGGGTGGTAGAGTTGCCGAGAAAATTATAGGAAACGATATTTCGACGGGTCCCTCTTCTGACATTTCAAGAGCATCAGATATTGCAAGGGGAATGGTTACCCGTTACGGTATGAGTGAAAAGCTTGGTCCGGTTGTTTACGGTAAAGATAATGATCAAGTATTTTTAGGTATGGATTATAACCATACAAAGAATTATTCCGAGGCTTATGCGACTCAAATAGATGATGAAATCAAAAGAATTGTTCTTGATTGCGAAAAGAAATGCCGTGATATTCTTGAAGAGCATAACGATAAGCTTGTTCTTGTTGCTGAAACTCTTATTAAGAGAGAAAAAATCGACCGTGACCTTTTCTTAAAGCTTATGGATGAAAACTATAATCCGGATGAAGATGTTGAAGAAACAGTTGATACCGAAGCTATTGAAACTCAAGATACTGTTATAGAAGAGGTTGCAGAGGTTATTGAGGAAGACGTTGTTGAAAATCAATCCGAAAGTGACGTTGCTTCAGAAATAATCACAGAAGAAAGTGACGAAACAACCGACTAAACATTGAATAATACTTCAATATACAAAAAACTGACAGATGAAAATCTGTCAGTTTTTTATACTTTATACAACTATTTGTTATGTCTGTTAATCAAAATATTTGTAAATTTCAGAATAGCTTTCAATATAGAAATTACAGAATGATTTGACTGTTTCTGGGTCAGCCTTTTCTGAAACGTCTTTAATACCTAAAATTTTATAACCTGCTTTATTTGCTGTTTCAATTGCGTAGAGAGCGTCTTCAAATATATATGTATTACTCTTATCTGTGCCTAAATATTCGAGAGCTTTATCGTAAATAACAGGGGAGTCCTTACCTGCTCCAACGGAAGTACAGGTGAATATTTCATCAAAATAATCTCTGATTCCGTTCCTGATAAGAGCTCTCTCAACAAGATGCTTATCGGTTGCAGTAGCGACGCACATTCTAACGTTTCTTTGTTTTAAGAATTCTAAAAATTCTTTAACACCTTCTTTTAAAAGAACGTCGTTATAATAAAAGCCTTCAACTAACTTATTAACAGCTTCAACAATACCTAAAACGGTTTCGGTAGGGTCAATGTTTTTTATATAATATTCAGCTGCCTGAGTCATACTCATTTTAACAAATTCGTCTTCAATTCCCGGCTCAGGCTCAACACCTTTTTCTTTTAAAAATCTTAAGCCTATGTCACTCCAAATATGCATAGAATCGAACACAGTACCGTCTAAATCGAATATTGCACCTTTTATGTCATTCATATTATTCATAGTTACCTCCAAAATTGAAACTGCCTTTTTTATTATCCCAAATGATACATATTTTACCTTTTTCAACGCTGATTGAAGAGCTTTTACCTAAGAACTCATTACTTACCCCTAAAGGAAAATCAGACGTTAAAACAGCATCTGAAAGCTCATAAAGCAACCCTTTTTCATTAACCCCAACTGATTTGTCACAAATAGAAAAGACTGAAATATTTCCTTTACAATCCGATGAGAAATCTATTGAGTTGTTTTTTATGACTGTCAATGCAGTTTCGTTTTCAGTATCAAAAAATACTGCAACACCGTTATTTTCAGCAATAAAAGAAGCTGTTTGAATATTGGCTATCGTGTGGTCAAGCCGTCCGCCAATGCAACCGTAAATTTCAAAAAACTTGTATCCCATATTTAATGCAGTTTTAATGCAAAGCATTGTATCAGTGTCATCTTTGATTTTAGGATGTTTAATTATATTATTACCATCAGGAATATAACCAAGCGAATCAAAATCACCGATAATATAATCGGGCTTGATATTAAATTCCTTTAAAGTTTCAAGACCTTTGTCTGCAGCGATTATAACGTCATTTTCGTTTATATTTATATCAAAGGCTTCGGTTTTAATCTTGAGAGCACCGAAAATAATACATTTTTTCATAAAATCCTCTTTATACATAAAGCCTTCCTACGTTTATTAGGAAGGCTTTTGAATTAGAATATACCGTAAGTTATAAGTGACATAATTAAGCCGGCAATAAAAACGCCTAAAGTAATAATGGGTAGGCACTTTTTAAATCTTAGGTCCAAAAGTGCCGCTATAAGAGCGCCTGTCCAGCCACCTGTGCCGGGGAGGGGGATTGCAACAAATAAAAGGAGTCCCCATTCCTTATATTTTTCTATTGTACCTTTTTTCTTTTCGGAACGTTCTTCCATTTTATCAACAATTTTTGCGAATGCTTTGAATTTTCTCATCCAGGCAAAAATCTTTCTAATAAAAAGAAGGATGAAAGGAATTGGTATCATATTACCAATATAGCAAATGATAAAAGCTTGCAAGAAAGGAATTTCTAAAAGCCTTGCAGCAATCATACCGCCTCGTAACTCAAGCACAGGGCAAAGAGAAATAGCAAAAGCAACGAGCTGTGGCGGAATAGTATTCTGTAGGAACTCAACTAAAGAAGTTACAATCGTTTCAACCATAATTTTCCTCGCTTATATAATTATTAGAAATAAGATACTCTTTAGCATCCTTTAATATCGTTTTATCGTTTTCAAACTTCAGATGTTTATATGCATTTTCAAAGGTGAGCCATATATAATCTTCAATTTCTTCAACTTGAATTTTGGTTTGGGTGTCGTTAGTGGATGCAACGAAAATCTGAACTGTTTTTTGAATTTTGTTTTGAATAGTATATTCAGATTTGCATTTAAAGCCGGGAAGAATATTAATTCTCAAACCGGTTTCTTCAAAAACCTCACGAATTGCCGTTTGTTCTAAGGTTTCACCTTTTTCAACGTGACCTTTAGGAAAGCTCCAATTTGAGCTTCTTCTGTTGCGGATTAAAAGATAACGAATTTCGTTGTTAATTTTTCTGTAAACAACTGCACCGCAAGACCTTTCGTAATAACAATCAAGATTAAATTGGCGGTTTTGAGTGTAAAATTCAATTAATTCTCTGATTTCGCAGTCAATATACTTTTTTGATTTTGGTGCTGCAATTAATTTCTGTTCACCGTTGTCTCTGAATTTAATTACGGCAATAATTCTGCCGTCAAAATGCCTTACGGGATTATCAATACCGAGAATAAAAACACCGCTGACTGTTGGTGCCGGTTGGAATTTACCGATAGGCTTGCCATGGTTCAATTTATAAACCGAAGAAGAGGACAAAGGTGAACCAATAGGGTCTGTTATACTAACCCTAATCAATTTACCTAACATGAAGTAACCTCACATAACATAGAAATATGTTTAATATTATATGACTTTTTTTCATCACTTTCAATATACAAACTATTTATAAATATAAGTTAGTTTTATTGCAATTTCATCAAAAATAACCCATAATGTAAAATTTTTTGCAAATTTAAAAGGATGGTATTGCTACCATCCTTGATAAATATTATTTTAAATTTTTAAAGAATTCGCAAACCTCTACTGCTTTACCGCAGGTCATAGGACCTTCTGTGCATTTATTAACAAAGCAACTTGGACCGTAGAACTTAAATACGGTCTCATCAGCATTTCTGAGCTGGGAAAGCATTTCAATAGCAAAATCACGGATTTCCCATTGAGCTCTGTTGCAAGAACGTAAACGCATAAATAAAAGCAATTCGCGGCCGTTAATTGTTGTAACGATATCAATTGCGTTACCGCTAAGCTGAATGTAAGCAAGCAACTCTTCTGAAATACCGCAATCCTTTAATTCATTATAAAGCTCATTTGTTTTTATAAATGCATTACAATATCTCTCTTTGAGCTCAGGCTTTACTGCAACAGTCTCGGGAAGAATATGTCTTGTTCTGTCGGTAAGTGTAAGAGAAGGAATACCTATTGACTGAATTCTGTGTCTTGCAAAGTGAGTAAGACAGGATAATGAAACGTTATTAATTCTGAATGTAAATGTTGCAGCCTCTAAAGGTCTTTGACGTTTTGATTTGATTATTTTTTCAATAATTTTTGAACGCTCTTCGCTATCAGATATAATATCTTCAATTTGCTTTGTAGGTAGGTTGCAAGCTTCGATAAGTGCTGCTCTTGCAATTGCCTTTGATGCATCGGGAGTGTAGCTGATTAACTCAACGGGAGCTTCATTTTTAATAAGCTCTTTATCTGCAACGTATGAATATGTGGGAACATCTTGTAGATTAGGTCTTCTTGCTTCAAAATCGGTAAATATGCCGGGAGTCATAGCTCTTGCCTGCTCTAAAAGAGATTCTCCTAATGCCTTGAGCTCAGGGAAGGTTGAGCCTCTGCCGTAAATCATAGCATAAAGCATATTGATCAACTCTCTTGCATTTAACGTGCAATAGAAGTTGCTGTATAAAGAGTAGGGGAGAAGAAAACGAGCATCTTCCTTAGGAATACCTGCATCAATAAAAGCCTGATACTCGTTATAAAGATAATCCATATGAGCGATATATTTATCGTGAACGGCTTTAGATTCAAAATGAGGCACGTAATAACCTAATTTTGCAAAATCAACGTATCGTCTTGATTTAACAGTAAATGAAGCAAGACGGAATTCAATAACAAACTGCTCAACTAAAACGGAAACGTTTTGGAAAGCAAGGTTGAATACAGTATGCTCCACTGTTGAAGTGTGACCCGAACGGGTAACCTTTGAAATTAAATTAGCATTTTTCGATGCATCCTTTGAAAGCTCCAGGATTTCAAGAGCAGTACCGGGTTGGGTTGAAATTCTGCCGGAAGCAGCAGGAATTCTCTCACCGGTATCGGTCATGCCGATAATAATAGCTTTTGAATTAGTGTTAAGTTCGGCGTTCATAAACTACCTCCAATTTATTCCACATATTTCGTACATTATACCATTCACTGACAATAAATTCAAGAGCAATATTTTTTTGTTAATTAACTATAAATATATTGATTTCTTCTTGAAAAATCATACTATATATGGTATCATTATTTCAATTATGGGTGTATATTGCCTATTTACTGTTTTGGAGGTTTTTTTATGGCTATTATCAAGAAAGAAGCTTACTTCAATTCCTCTACCGGAGTTAATAAAATACGCACTCTTATCTGGTCTGATTCTGATGTTCAGCCTGTTGCTGTTTTTCAGATAGCACACGGCGTTTCAGAGCATATTGACAGATACGATGATTTCGCAAGGTTTCTTGCAACAAAAGGCTTTATTGTCTGCGGTAACGATCATATCGGTCACGGTAAATCCGTAAACTCTGCCGAGGATTTAGGCTTTACTGCCGAAAAAGACGGTTACAGACGTTTTGTTGATGATATGCATATTTTATATTCAATTATTCACAAGCGTTTTCCTGACCTTCCTTATTTCCTTTTCGGTCACAGTATGGGCTCGCTTTGTGCCAGAGTATACGCAAGCACTTTTGCAACTGATCTTGCAGGTCTTATTATCTGCGGTACTGCTCAAGTTCCGTCCGGCCTTGATTTCGGTATCGATGCACTCGATAAAATTGTTGAAAAATTCGGACCTCGTACGGTAAACAAGGTTGCTGCCGGTATGCTTAATAAATTCTCTTCTCTCGGTATTTCCGACAGAGAAACTGATTTGGATTGGTTAAGCGTTAATAAAGAAAACGTTCAGAATTATATTGACGACCCTCTTTGCGGTAACGAGCTTTCTCTTGCAGGTATTCGTGATTTAGCCGCTATTGGTATTCTTGCAAGTGATAAGTTATGGCCTGCGACTATTCCCGTTGACTTACCCATAATGATTATTTCAGGTGCTCTTGACCCTGTTGGCGGTAACGGAAAAGGCCCGATTGCTTGCTGTGATGCTTTAACCGAAAGCGGTCATAATCCTACCGTAATTATCTATCCCGGTTGCCGTCACGAAATTCTTAACGAGGATTGCAAAGAAAAGGTTTATACCGATATCCTCGGTTTTTTAAACTCTGTTCTTTTCTAACTTTTTGACTCAAGGTGAAAAATTTGCAAAACAAGAATATATTCGTTTCTGAAAGTGAATTAGCAATTCAAAGAGATTATATCGATAAGGTTCGTACGGTTTTATCATCACGTATTAGCGATAGAACTCCTAAAGCCTTTGTTCATACCTACGGTTGTCAAGGCAATGTTTCCGATAGTGAGCAAATCAAGGGTATGCTTGTCGATATGGGCTATGAGCTTTGCGATGATACTGATAAGGCTGACCTTATCTTGTATAATACTTGTGCTATCCGCGAACACGCCGAGGACAGGGTTTTCGGTAACGTTGGTGCTTTAAAATCTCTTAAAAGAGAAAATCCCGATCTTATAATTGCTTTGTGCGGTTGTATGATGCAGCAGAAGCATATTGCCGATAAAATTAAAAACAGCTATCCTTTTGTGAATCTTGTTTTCGGTACTCACGTTTTATATAAATTACCCGAGTTTTTATCAAAAGTTCTCTGTACTAAAAAAAGAGTCTTTTCAATTGATGAAAGCGACGGTGTAATTGCCGAGGGAATTCCCCGTTCAAGAGATAGCGGTGAAAACGCTTGGTTACCTATAATGTACGGCTGTAATAACTTTTGTTCTTACTGTATCGTGCCTCACGTAAGAGGTCGCGAAAGAAGCCGAGATCCTGAGCTTGTTTTAAGCGAAGCAAAGGAGCTTATAAGCGAGGGCTACAAAACAATAACCTTGTTGGGTCAAAACGTTAACTCATACGGTAAAAATTGCGATCACGGTGTTAGCTTTGCTGAGCTCGTAAGACGTATTGATGCAATTGAGGGTGATTATAAGTTTGATTTTATGACCTCTCACCCGAGAGATTGCAGTTTCGAGTTATTGGACGTGCTTTCGGAATGTAAGCATTTTTGCGGTCATTTACATTTACCTGTTCAATCGGGTAACAATAGAATCCTAAAAGAAATGAACCGCCATTATACCCGCGAGCATTACCTTGATTTAATTAAATATGCCCGTGAGAAAATACCGAATGTTGACATTACAACGGATATTATCGTAGGCTTCCCCGGTGAAACCTATGAGGAGTTCCTTGATACAGTTTCGCTTGTTAAGGAAGTAAAATACGGCTCAATGTTTACATTTATTTATTCTGCGAGAAAGGGTACACCTGCCGCAGAGCTACCCGACCCCGTATCAAAAAAAGAGAAAACTGCTTGGTTTATGGAGCTTTTAAGGGTACAAGAGGAAATTTCGGGTAAAAAATTTAATTAATTTTAGTTTAAAAACAATTCAAAAATTGTTGAATAAAAATTTATTTTTAAGGAGCAAACAAAAATGTCAGTAATTGAACTTACAAGACAGCTTGGTGCCGCTATTCAGCAGGACGAGCGCTACAAACAGTATGAAGAAGCAAGAAAGGCAAATGAAGCAGACGATGCTCTCAATGAGCTTATCGGCAAAATCAATCTTCTTCAGTTAAATTATCAGAACGAAGCTTCAAAGGGCGAGGATGCAAATGCTTCTAAAATGGAAACATATGCAAAAGAATTTGAAGAGCTTTACCGTGAAATTATGCTTAACGGCAATATGGTAAAATTCGAAGCTGCAAAAACTGCAGTTGATGATATGATGAACGAAATTATGGGTATCCTTGCTTGCTGTGTTGACGGTCAGGACCCTGCAACTTGCGATCCTCATCAGGAGCATCACTGCGACGGCTCTTGCAGCAGCTGCGGCGGTTGCCACTAATTAAAAAATTATTCTTAAAGTACTGAGGTATAAAATGGCTAAGCTTTCTCCAATGATGGAACAATATTTCCAAATAAAAAAAGATTATGCGGATACTCTTTTATTCTTCCGTCTCGGTGATTTTTACGAGATGTTTTTTGAGGACGCTAAAATTGCATCAAAAGAGCTTGAACTTGTTCTGACGGGTAGAGATTGCGGTCAGGAGGAGCGTGCGCCTATGTGCGGCGTTCCTTTCCACAGTGCTGATTCTTACATAGCAAAGCTTGTCAGCCGCGGCTACAAGGTTGCGATTTGTGAGCAGGTTGAAGACCCTGCAACAGCAAAAGGTATAGTTAAGCGTGACGTTGTCAGAATTGTTACACCGGGTACGGTTATTGAAAGCAATATGCTTGATGAAAGCAAAAACAACTATCTCGCTTCCATCTTCTTAAATGATAAAAATTGCGGTATCGCTTTTGTTGACGTTTCAACGGGTGAGGTTCATCTTGATTCATTTACTGATGACGATTCCACCGCAAGAATTATTAATCAGCTTGGTTGCTACAGACCAAGTGAAATTATAATAAATAAGTATGCAGCTTCCGTTAAATCTGTCATAACCTTTATTAAAGACAGATTGTCG
The DNA here is from genome assembly GCA_017937865.1 of Clostridia bacterium. Taxonomy (GTDB): domain Bacteria; phylum Bacillota; class Clostridia; order Oscillospirales; family Acutalibacteraceae; genus DTU089. The sequence continues at coordinate 55,215 of JAGBCU010000004.1, forward strand.
GTTGATTATCAGCTTATTAACGAAGCTGATTACAATGAGGACGATTTAAAGTCTGTTATTTCTGCTCATATTCCTCAGGATGATGAAAAGCTATCAGAATTTTCTAAAAATCCTGCGCTTCTTTACGCTTTCGGTATTGCATTAATTTACTTAAAGGGCGTTCAGAAGAATGAGCTTGATAATATTAATGACGTTGATTTTTATAACGAAAATTCTTATTTGTCACTCGATATTTCTGCACGAAGAAACCTTGAGTTGACTGAAACTCAGCTTCGTCGTGAAAAGAAGGGTAGTCTTCTCTGGGTGCTTGACCATACTAAAACCGCTATGGGTAAACGACTGATTCGCAGTTGGGTTGAGCAACCGTTGATTAATTATAATGCCATTATTCAAAGGCAAAATGCAGTTGAAGAATTAACTGCTGATACAATTCTTCTTGATTCTTTAATGAATTACCTTTCAGAGATGTTCGATATCGAAAGAATTATGACAAGAATTGTTTATGGTACTGCAAACGCCAAGGAGTTAAGAACTCTCGGCAAAACTATTGAACAGTTATCAAATATTAAATCTTCAATAAGCGGTGTTAAATCTAAAATGCTTAATAGCATTTATGATGACATCGATTTGTTGGAAGACATTCTTTCATTGATTGAAAATGCTATAACTGATGATCCGCCTTTAACCGTAAGAGAGGGCGGAATGATAAAAAAAGGGTATAACAGCGAGCTTGATACTCTTCACGATATCGTTGAAAACGGTAAGGGCTTTTTAGCTGATGTTGAACAAGCCGAGCAAGAAAAAACAGGCATTAAAAAGCTTAAAATAGGTTATAACAGAGTTTTCGGCTACTATATCGAGGTTACGAACTCCTTTAAAGACCTTGTACCCGACCATTACATTAGAAAACAAACGCTATCTAATTGCGAAAGATATATAACTCAAGAGCTTAAAGAGCTTGAATCAAAGGTTCTTGGTGCTCAGGAAAGAATTGTTCGTATTGAATACGAAATCTTTTCTCAGATAAGAAACACGGTTGCTGACCAGCTTGAGAGAGTGAGAGTAACTGCCCGTGCAGTTGCAAGGCTCGACAGCCTTTGCTCGCTCGCTTACGTTGCTGTTAACAACAACTACACAAGACCGATTGTTGATACATCTGATGAGATAGTTATTAAAGACGGCAGACATCCCGTTGTAGAATTAATGTTAAACGGTTCTCCGTTTGTGCCTAACGATACTCATCTTGATTGCCGTGATAACAGAATTGCTATTATTACAGGTCCTAATATGGCAGGTAAATCTACCTTTATGCGTCAGGTTGCTATAATTACCCTTATGGCTCAGATTGGTAGCTTTGTTCCGGCTTCAAGTGCAAAAATCGGTATTGTTGACAGAATATTTACCCGTGTAGGTGCTTCTGATGACCTTTCTGCAGGTCAGTCAACCTTTATGCTTGAAATGACTGAGGTTGCCGATATTCTTAAATACGCAACAAATAAGAGTCTTATTGTATTTGATGAAATCGGTAGAGGTACTTCTACATATGACGGTATGAGTATTGCAAGAGCAGTTCTCGAGTACACCGCAGATAAAAAGAAAATAGGTGCCAAAACCTTATTTGCAACCCACTATCACGAGTTAACAGAGCTTGAAAATACTGTTGACGGTGTTAAAAACTATAATACATCAGTAAAAAAACGTGGTGACGATATTACTTTCTTACGTCGTATAGTAAAAGGTGCTGCCGACGGTAGCTACGGTGTTCAGGTTGCTCTTCTTGCAGGTGTGCCGAAGGCTGTTGTTGAAAATGCTAAAAAAATATTATCAACTCTTGAAAGTCAAGAGAAAATTACAGTTGCAAAGCCTGTTGAAAAGCTCGCTGAGGAAGAGGATGCGTTACAGCTTTCCTTTACAAGCAACGGCAAGGATGCAATTATTGAAAAGCTTAAAAATATTGATGTTAATACACTTACGCCTATTGAAGCTATGACAGTTTTATTTGAGCTTCAAAAGGGTGCAGAAGAGCTTTAAAATAGATTAAGATAATGAAGGGAGGGTGTTTATGCCTCGAATTAACGTATTACCGAAAAATATAGCGGATTTAATTGCTGCAGGTGAGGTTGTTGAACGCCCATCCTCAGTTATTAAAGAGTTTGTTGAAAACTCAATCGATGCAGGCTCAAAAAATATTACCGTTGAAATACAGAATGGCGGTAAAACGTATATAAGGGTTACTGATAACGGTTGCGGTATTGAACGCGACGATGTCAGTAAGGCTTTTATCAGTCACGCGACGAGCAAAATAAAAGATATTGTTGATTTAGATGCTATTTCAACTCTTGGTTTCCGTGGTGAAGCTTTAGCTTCGGTTTGTGCGGTGTCAAGGGTAGAAATGCTTACTAAAACTGAAGATGCTGATGTTGGCACCAGATATGTTATCGAGGGCGGGGAAGAAATGCTTATTGATGACGCTGGTTGCCCCGTTGGTACAACCCTTGTTGTCAGAGATTTATTTTATAACATCCCTGCAAGATTGAAATTTTTGAAAAAAGACGTTCAGGAAGGCAATTATATTGCAAGTATAGTTGAAAAAATTGCTGTTTCCAACCCCTCTATTTCATTTAAGTTTATTCGTGAGGGTAAGCTTCAATTTTCGACCCCGGGTGACGGTAATTTGAAATCAGCGATTTACGCAGTTTTCGGTAAGGATTTTACAGAGAATCTTTTACCCGTTGAAAACAGTCAGAACGGAATTACAGTTAAAGGCTTTACAACTAAGCCCACAAGCTGTAGAAGCAGTCGTTCAATGCAGATTTTCTATGTCAACAACCGTTACGTAAAGAGTGTTGTGTTTTTAAGTGCTTTAGAGGCGGCTTACAAAAACTCAATTATGGTAGGTAAGTACCCCGGTTGTGTTTTATTTATTGATTTACCCTTTGAAGCAGTTGACGTTAACGTTCACCCTGCGAAAACCGAAGTCCGTTTTTACGACGAAAAAAGAATATTTGATTGTATATATAACGGTGTTTTATCCGCTATAACTGATGATAAATCAAGATTACAAGCAACCTTCTCTACCGCAAAGGCTTTTATGAAGCCTGCTGAAAAGGGTGAGCAGTTAAAGTTTAACGATATACCCGTTGTAAAATCTGATGAGCCTGTTGCTGAGATTAAAACTGAAAAAACAGTATTTGTTAAGGAATTTGGAAACATCTCAGGAAGTGACGGTGTAACTCTTAATTCACCTAAAAAGGATGAACCCGGACAGCTCGATTTTCTGAAAGACAGTATTGAAAAACCGCTTGTTACTAAAATCAGTTTTAATGATTCTCAAGCTAAAGTCGATTCTGTAATTATTAAAGAAAACGTAATCGATAATAGTTTAAATAAAGAAATATATATTCCTGATAACAAATCTTCAGCAGTAGATTTTGATAATAGCCTGGATAAAAATATTGATACCGGGGTTGAAATCAGGATTAAAGAAAAAACAGAAAATTTTGAAGAAATTAAAGCTACAGAAGTTAAGAAAACTACTGAAAATATTTCTGTTTCAAATACCCCGGAGTTTAAATTTATCGGCGAAGCCTTTAACACTTATCTTATAGCTGAGCTTGTGGGTAAGATGGTTATTATTGATAAGCATGCTGCCCACGAAAGATTTCTTTTTGAAAAATTCAAAAAAGAAGGTAGCGGTAATTCTCAGATTATGCTTCAACCGATTACCGTGAATTTATCTGCTGATGAATACAATGCTGTAATCGAGAATTCAGATTTACTTTATGATGCAGGGTACGAGATTTCTGACTTTGGTGACAGATGTGTTAAAGTTAATGCTTGTCCGCCTGAGCTTACAGATTCAAATTTATATGATATTATTCTTGAAATTGCAGGCTATCTTGCTAATAACGTTAAAACGTTGCTTCCGGAAAAACTAGATTGGATTTATCATTCGATGGCTTGCAGAGCAGCCGTAAAAGCAGGTAATTTTACTTCAAAATACGAGGCTGAAATGTTTGTTAAGCATCTTTTATCCCGTGATGATATTCGTTACTGTCCTCACGGCAGACCCGTTATGATTGAAATGACTCAACGAGAGCTTGAAAAGCAGTTTAAAAGGATAGTTTAAGAACTTAAACAAGGTGATTTAGTGAAAAAGAAGGCAATAGTGATTATAGGTGCTACTGCTTCGGGTAAAACCGGTTTAGGCGTTTACGTTGCCCGTAAATTTAACGGTGAAGTAATTTCTGCCGACTCAATGCAGATTTATAAGGGCATGAGTATCGCAACCGCTAAACCCACTATTGAAGAAATGCAGGGGGTACCCCATCATTTGATTGATTTTCTTCCTGTTACTGAAAAATATAGCGTTTCCGCTTACTGTAATGATGCAAAAACAGTTTTTGACGATGTTATCAGTAGAGGAAAACTACCGGTTATTGTAGGCGGTACAGGCCTTTATATCGATTCCTTTCTTTCAAATACTCAGTTTTTAGACAATGCAGGCTCTGATACAGTAAGGGAAACCTTAAAGAAAGAGTTTGAAATCAAAGGCATTGAAAAGCTTTATGAAGAATTATGCGAGGTTGACCCTGAAGCTGCCCGTAATATTCACCCTAATAATACCGTAAGAGTATTAAGGGCGTTAGAGGTTTACAGAGCAACGGGTAAAACCCTGACTGAGCAGAATTTACTCTCTCACAACATTGAAAGCGATATTGAGCCCTTATATATTGCTATTGGTTATCGTGACAGAGAGATTCTTTACGATAGAATCAATAAAAGGGTAGATATAATGCTTGAAAACGGCTTATTGGATGAAGCAAAGGATTTTTTCAAAATGAATCCTTCAGTTACAGCATTTAAAGCAATAGGCTGCAAGGAATTAAAGCCCTATATTGACGGTGTAGCAGATTTAGATATTTGCGTAGATAATTTAAAACGTGAAACAAGGCGTTATGCTAAAAGGCAATTAACCTGGTTTAAAAGAAATAATAAAATAAATTGGCTTTATGCCGATAATAAAGATAGAGATACAATCTATAATGAAGCAGAAGCTTTGATTAAAGAGTTTTTAGGTGGTGATTGAATGAAGAATTTAAACTCAAAACGTGTAATTTCAATTGTTTTGATATTCTCTGTTATTGCGTTTTTCTCTTCGTATATCATTTACCAAATCGTTGCTTCAGGTAATGCTAAAATGGAAACTGAGTTTGCTTTGAAGGAAACTGTTTATGAAGCAATTGATACTCAGTGCTTTGTTGTAAGAGATGAAAAATTTATTAATAATGATGCTAAAGGTACTACTGTTTCTTTTGTAACTAACGGCGAAAGAGTTGCGGCAGGCGATACGGTTTCGGTTGTTTTTGATTCGATTGAGGACGCGTCTTCTTTCTTACAGATACAAGAATTAAAGAAAGAAATTGAACACTATGAATACGTTTCGGGGCAGGCAAACGTTCAAACGCTGAATATTGACTCTCTTACAAAAAAAATTAACAGTGAATTAACCGATTATCTGAAATCAGTTGATGGCGGTGATTATAAAAAAGCAATTGACAAGTCTGAGCTGTTTAGGGATTCAGTTATTGGTAAACAAATTGCAACCGGTACCCAGCTTGATTTTGATGATAAGCTTGAGTCATTAAAAAAAGATTTAGATGATTTACAGTCTGAAAATTATTCGTATACAGAAATAAAAGCTGGGGAGGCAGGCTATTTTATAAGCGGTTCTGACGGCTACGAAAATTTAATTAAATATTCTGATGTTGATAATCTTACCAATGCTGATGTTGAAAAGGCTTTAAAAGCAAAGCCCTCAGAAGTTTCTTCTTCAACTGTCGGCAGAACTGTTTCATCATTCAATTGGTATATAGTGTGTCTTGTTGATACTGATAAGACGGTTGATTTATCGAAGGATAAAGCTATTTTTGTCAACTTTCCGTCCGCCGGTATAGAAAAGCTTCCTGTTTCAATTCATAAAATAGGAAACAGAGATGCCGATAAAACTTTATTGATTCTTTCTTGTGATGAAATGAATGAGAGCCTTTCTGAATTCAGAATTGAAGATGTTCAGATTATTACCGAAGAGTATTCCGGTTTTAAGATATCTAATTCTTCTATCAGAACAGTTGATGGCGAAAAAGGTGTATATATAGTCAGGGGTAATTTGATGGGCTTTAGAAAAATTCATGTTCTCTATTCTACCGATACTTTTTCTATCGTAGATAACCCTGAAAATTCTTCTGATTATATAAGACTTTACGATAACGTTGTTACGGAAGGAGTTGATTTGTATGACAATAAACTCGTCTGAAAACACACGCTTCATTTCCATTAGTGAAAACATAAAAATAATAAAAAATGAAATGAGCGAAGCCGCAATAAAGTCAGGCAGGAAGCCTGAGGATGTTAAGCTTATGGCTGTAACAAAAACCGTTGCACCGATTTTCATTAATTGGGCAATAGAAGAATGCGGCATTGATTTAATCGGTGAAAATAAGGTTCAGGAATTTCTTTCTAAAAAAGATGAGTTAAAGCTTTCCGGTGTTGAGAAACACCTGATCGGTCATTTACAAACCAATAAAGTCAGGAAGATAATTAATGAGGTTGATATGATTCAATCTGTTGACAGTGTCCGTCTTGCAAAAGCAATTTCAGATGCTGCTTCTAAAGACTCGTCGAATATTGATATACTTTTAGAAATCAATATAGGTGATGAAGAAAGTAAAACAGGCTTTGATAAAGAGGTTTTTAACGAATCACTTATGGAAATTTCTGAATTACCGTTTTTGAACGTCAAAGGCTTAATGACAATACCACCCATCTGCGATGATAACTTATTGTTAGAAAAATACTTTGACAGTATGAATGAGTATTTTAATGAAATAAAAAACAAAAAGCTTTTTGGTGATGACTTCAACATTCTTTCTATGGGTATGTCTGGTGATTATAAAGAAGCGATTTTACACGGTTCTAATTTAGTAAGAGTTGGCTCCTTGATTTTCGGAGCTCGAATATATAAATAACGGAGGTAAAAACTATGTCATTTATGGATTATTGGAAAAAATTTACAAACACAAATGATGAAGAGGATTACGAAGAGAATCAGTTTGAAGCACAGGAGGAAAACTTCGATAATCGTTCCTTCTCAAACGTTTCTTCTTATGAGGATTACGAAAGGGAATCACCGAGAACAGCTCAAAGAGCAAGAAGAACAACCAACGACCCCAGCAGAGTTGTTGATGTTCGTACAACTGCAATGCTTCAGGTTGTTCTTGTAAAGCCCGACAAATTTGAGGATGCAAGAGGTATTGCTGACCACCTCAACGAGAAAAGAACTGTTGTTCTTAACCTTGAGGCAGCAAGCCGTGACGTTTCAAGAAGACTTATTGACTTACTTAACGGTGTAGCTTATGCTAACGGTGGTCAGTTAAAGAAGGTTTCAACTAACACATATATCATCACACCTTACAACGTTAACGTTTCCGGTGATCTTTTAGATGAATTAGAAAGCACGGGCGTTTTCTTTTAATTAATAATAATCAGTTTATAATCAATTGGGTGAAAAAATATATTCTGTAAAAGTTTATTCACTCTAAACGGAAGTGGGGATTTTATTATGATGACACCTTCAGAGCTCAGAGAGTATGAATTTAAGGGTGCTGGCAGAAATGCTTACAAATCAGATGATGTTGACGAATTTTTTGCAACTGTATCAATCGCTTACGAAAAAATGTATCGCGAAAACGCAGAGCTTGTAAAACGTGTTAGCTTATTAGCTGACAGACTTGAGCAATATAAACAGGATGAAACTGACATAAAGCAGGCTGTTTTAAGTGCTCAAAAAGCAGCGGATATCATTGTTAAAGAGGCTGAAATGTCTGTTGAGGATTCAAAATCGGAAGCTGATGCAATTCTTGCAGCAGCAAAAGGCGAAGCCGATATTATCAAAGCTGATGCAGAGAAGCAGGCTATTGCTGACTCTGACCTTCTTCTTTCGATTGCTCGCGATAAAGCAGAAGCAATTATCAATAAAGCAAAAGAAGAGGCTCACGGTATTCTTATTAAAGCAAACGATTCTGCAAGCGACACGGTTGGTGCTGCAAACAGAACTGTTACAAGTGAATCTTTACATTATGATATGCTTAAAAAAGAGGTTTCTGAATTCAGAGCATCTATACTTTCACAGTATAAAGCACATATTGAAATGATTTCAAAGCTTCCCGAGCTTGCAATTGAAAAAGCAAACGAAATCGAAGCACAGAAAAAAGAGGAAGAGGCTTCACTTGTTGTCGATGTTGCAGATGAAGAGACAATCGACAACTCTACTGAAGAGATGGTAGATGAAGCTACATCTGAAGGTTTCGAAATCGTTACAGAAGGCTTAGAATTTGACTCTTTTGAAGAGGATGAAGATGATATTGCAGGTGAAGACGTTGTAAAAACAACTCTTCCTTACGATTTCTTTGAGGAAAGCTCCTCTCTTGAATTTGTTGAAGACGATTCTGCTGATGATACAGAAGCAGTTGAAGAGGCTGATAGCTTTGAATCCGGCTTTTCTGTTGAAGCTGATGCACTTGATTTTTCAAATGATTTTGCTGAAGAAGCTGATGATGCTGATGAGAGCGAAGAGAATGTTAAAGAATTAGCAGAAGATGTAGCGGAAAATGATGCTCCCGCTTCTTATGAAGCTGGAACCGATACTGAAATTGAAGAAAAAGAATACGAAGATATTCCGATTTCCAAGGGTTTTGCAGTTGATGCAGGTGAAATTGATTTTTCAATGTTTGAAGAAGAAGGTGAAACACCTTCATTATTTGATTCGATTGAAAAAATTGATGATAATAAATTTTCTGTTGCATACGACGAAGATGATGATTATATTGATGAAGACGGTGATGACGGTGAGTCTAAGCCAAAATTCGGCTTCTTTCGTAGAAAAAAATAATTTTTAGGTGTTATTATGTCCGTGTTTTTAACGTTGCTTATATGTGCCGCTCTTATCGGTGCAGACCAATTATTTAAATTTCTTGTAATTGAATATTTAAAGCCCATCGGTTTTGTTAACGTTATTGACGGCGTTTTACGTTTCAGATACGTTGAAAACACGGGAGCTATTTTTGGCTCTTTCGCTGCTCATACGGCAGTTTTAACAGTTTTTTCACTTATATTGCTCATTGCAACAATAATTTTCCTTGTTAAAAATAAAGATAAATCTAAAATTGTAAACGTATGTCTTGTTCTTATGATTTCTGGCGGTTTAGGCAACATAATTGACAGAATAAGACTAAAGTACGTTGTTGACTTTATTGAACCCTTATTTGTTGATTTTGCTGTTTTCAATTTTGCTGACTGTCTTATAACTGTTGGTGCGTTTGCTTTAGTTATTTATTTAACTATTGATATTATTAAAGACGGAAAAAAGCATAAAGCTACGGTTAATAACACAACGGAGAAAAGTAATGGAACAACTTGAGTTTATTATTGATTTATCAGTTTCCGGTGAAAGACTTGATAAAGCTGTTTCCTTGCTATGTGAAAATATTTCCCGTAGCTCCGCACAGACGCTTATTGAAGACGGCAATATTCTTGTTAATAATAAGGTTGCAAATAAAAAAACAAGTCTTAAAGAAGGGGATTGCGTAACAATTAATCTCCCTGAACCGAAAGAACTTGATGTTACACCTGAAAACATTCCTTTAGACATAGTTTACGAGGATGAGCATCTTTTGGTTGTAAACAAGCCTAAGGGCATGGTTGTTCATCCTGCCGCAGGTAATTATAACGGCACACTTGTTAATGCGCTTTTATATCATTGCGGAGATTCACTTTCAGGAATTAACGGTGTTATAAGACCGGGTATCGTTCATAGAATTGATAAGGATACAAGCGGTTTGCTTATTGTTGCTAAAACTGATGTTGCTCATAAAGGTCTTGCTGAGCAAATCAAAGAGCATAGCTTTAAACGAGAATACAGAACTGTTGTCGTCGGCAACATTAAGGATGATAGAGGTACTATTGATGCACCAATAGGCAGACACCCGAAAGACAGAAAAAAACAAGCAGTTACCGATAAAAATTCAAGAAATGCTATCACTCATTACGAAGTAATTGAACGATTCAACGGATTTACTTTTTTGCGGGTAATTCTTGAAACGGGGCGTACTCACCAGATAAGAGTTCATATGTCTTACAGAGGTAATCCCGTGGCGGGTGATACTGTTTACGGAAATGCTAAGAAAACCTACGGCTTAGAAGGTCAGTGTCTTCACGCCGCAGTAATTGGCTTTGTTCACCCGATTACTAATGAATATCTTGAATTTGAATCTGACTTACCCGATTATTTTACTGATTTCTTAAAAAGGATTTCTTAATATGTCTAAAAAATACTCTGATTGGCTTCTCGTTTCCGATATTGACGGTACATTAAACGATAAGTCTATGAAATTACCTGCTAATAATAAAAAAGAAATCAAGCGTTTTGTTGAAGCAGGTGGTAATCTCACCTTATGCTCAGGCAGAAACCTTGAATCTCTTAACATTCATTATAATAAGCTGGGTATTAAAACACCTGCAATTTGTTTAAACGGTGCAGGAATTTTTGATTATAATTCAAACAATTTGATATATTATAATGTTATAACAACTCAAGGTGAAGAGGTTTTACTTGATATATTCAGTCGGTATAAGCTTCTCAATTTAACGGTTTTTTCATACAATAAAATTTTTCTTGCTAAAAAAACTTGTTTATATGGTTTTGTTATCTCAAAAGTGGATAACCTTTCTTATGAGTTTTGCAACAAAATCTCCGATTTACCTCGCGGAAATTGGGGCAAAATATCATTTTTCGGTTTACCTTCTACTTTAAAAAAAATTCAAAAAGAGCTTAAAAATGAAAACAACTCCGAGTTGTTTGATTTCTTTTATACCTCACCCGTAACTCTTGAGGTTGTTAATAAGGGTGTGAATAAGGGTAATGCAGTTTTAAAGCTCGCCGAATATCTCGGTATAAATAAGAAAAACACTGCCGCTGTGGGCGATTATTATAACGACGTTGATATGTTTAAAAGGGTAGAACACCCTGTTTGTTGCGGTCAAGCTCCCGATGACATTAAAGAAATGTGTGAGCACGTAACATGTCATTGTAATAACGGTGCAGTAGCTGAGTTTATAAATTATATTGAAAATAAATACATTAAATAATGGAGGAATTATTAATGGATGCTATTTCTAAAAAAGAATTAGCTAAAATTGCCTGTAATGTCAGAATGGGCATTATCGAAGGCACTTTTAATGCTAAATCAGGTCATCCCGGCGGTTCTCTTTCTATCACCGAGATTTTAACTTATCTTTATTTTAAAGAAATGAATATTAATCCCGAGAAGCCTACAGCTTGTAACAGAGATAGATTTGTTCTTTCAAAGGGACATGCTGCACCTGCTCTTTATTCAGTTATGGCTAACAGAGGATTTTTTCCCGTTGAGGAGCTTAAGACGTTAAGAAAGGTTGATTCAAGACTTCAGGGTCATCCCAGTATGAACTATCTTCCCGGTATTGATATCAGCTCAGGCTCTCTTGGACAAGGTATATCAGCTGCATGCGGTATGGCTTTAGGTTCAAAGCTTAAAGGGGATGCTTTCAGAGTTTATACTATCCTTGGTGACGGTGAGATTGAAGAAGGTCAGGTCTGGGAAGCTGCTATGTATGCTGCTGCCAAAAAGCTTGATAACCTTGTTGCATTTGTTGATAATAATAACCTTCAGATTGACGGTACAGTTGAAGAGGTTAACTCACCTTATCCTATTCCTGAAAAATTTGCTGCTTTCGGCTGGAACGTTATTGAAATTGACGGTCATAATTTCGATGAAATTGAGGCTGCACTCAATGAGGCAAAAGCAACAAAAGGTAAGCCTACCGCAATTATTGCTACTACAACTAAAGGTAAAGGTGTTTCCTTTATGGAAAATCAGGTTAATTGGCACGGTTCCGCACCTAATGCAGAGCAATACGAAATCGCAATGAACGAGCTTAAAGCTCTTCTTAATGAAATGGAGGGTTAATGATGGCAGATGTAATTAAAACCGCAACTCGTGACGCTTACGGTAAAGCTCTCGTTGAGTTAGGTGAAAAAAATCCCGACGTTCTTGTACTTGATGCTGACCTTGCAGCTGCAACAAAAACCGGTGCTTTTAAAAAAGCTTTCCCCGAAAGATTCTTTGATACAGGTATTGCTGAGGGTAATATGATGGGCGTTGCTGCAGGTCTTGCAACAACCGGCTATACAGTATTCGCAAGCTCGTTTGCTATGTTTAGTGCAGGTAGGGCCTTTGAGCAGGTTAGAAACACAATTGCTTATCCGCATCTTAACGTTAAAATCGGTGCTACTCACGCAGGTATTTCCGTTGGTGAAGACGGTGCGAGTCATCAGTGCTGTGAGGATATTGCACTTATGAGATCAATTCCCGGTATGGTTATTATTAACCCTGCTGACGACATTGAAGCAAGAGCGGCTGTATTTGCTGCTGCTGAGCATAACGGACCTGTATATATGCGATTTGGCAGACTTGCTGTACCGAGAATTTTTGATGAAAGCTATAAGTTTGAAATCGGAAAAGCTGTAACTCTTAAAGAGGGTAGCGACGTTACAATTATCGCAACCGGTCTTATGGTAAATGAAGCATTAATAGCTGCCGAGGAGCTTTCAAAAGAGGGGATATCTGCTGAGGTTATCAATATGCATACAATCAAACCTCTTGATAAGGATGCAATAATCAAATCAGCAAAGAAAACAGGTTGTATCGTTACAGCTGAAGAGCATAATGTCGTAGGTGGCATGGGCGATGCAGTTTGTGATGCTGTTTGCTCTGAATATCCTGTTCCCGTTGTCAAGGTTGGCGTTGAAGACACATTTGGTAAATCAGGTCCTGCTGTTGAGCTTCTTCACTTCTTCGGTCTTGATGCCGATAATATAGTTAAAAAAGCCAAAATTGCAATTGAAAAGAAGTGATTTTAATATTTAAACTAAAACAACTGTAAAATATTTGTATTTTTATTGAAAATAACAAAAATATGTGTTATACTTAATAAGATATAAAATATTTTTAGTGACAGGGAGATTGTTTTATGGCTAATTGTCCTAAATGCGGTTACAAATTAAGATTAATTGACGTTAAGGCTGAGTGCCCTAAATGTGGCGTTAACCTTATGTATTACAACCATCAGGAAAGGCTTCAGGAGGATGCCGACAAGGCTGAAGAAGAGCACGTAAGAATGCAACCTAAGATTGACAGAGTTAAATTCTCTTTCATTGGTACAAAGCTTTCTATTGTTCGTCTTATCTTGTTATTAGTTCCTATCGGAATGCTTTTCTTACCTTTAGCACACATCAACGTAAATATGCCTTTCAAAACAATAGATGCTAACATCTCAATTCTTAACATTGTTATGGATGTTATTATGGAGATGGATTTCGGTCTTGTTTTTGATATGATTGCAGGCTCAGAGTTAACAAGAATTGCTTTTGTTTTCTATTTGCTTTCAATGGTGTTCGTATTAGTTGCTGCTGTTTTTGCAATTCTCAATATACCTTTCGATTCAGTTTCTTGCTCACCGAAGGGCTTCAAGAGAAATGTAACTCTTTCTTCTTGCGGTATTGCTTTTACTGTTTTAAGCATCATTTCATTCTTTGTATTTAACAGTCAGCTTACAAAAGCTTTCGGTGGTGTTTATTCAGGTAGCATCGGTATCGGAGCATTCTTAGTAATAATCGCTTTCATAGCTGTAATTATAATAAACATAGCTATCAAAAAGCAGAATGCACCTATAAAGTACAAAGACCTTTCAGAATGTATTGAAAGACTTGAAAAGCGTAAACAAGAACTTGCTTTAATTGAAGAAGAAGCAGAAAGAATTCTTGCAGAGAAAAAGAAAAATGCATAATTTTTTAAAGCCGATAGACTCAAAAGTTTATCGGCTTTTTATATTATTTTAATATATACTAATAATCTTTTATAAAAATCGCCCGACCTCAGATCAATTGAAAAGAGGTCGGGTTAATTTTTCAGTTATCCCACAGTGCCGGTTGCGATAATAGTAACCTGCTCTTAGCAGGTGGGTGTCCTCTCCAACGTTTCACGCTCCCTTCGTCCGCCGAAGCGGGAGGTCTGCAATCCCCGTCAGAAGTCCGGACTCCCTTTTATTTGACATAGGGTTAGTATTAGTCGCAGTTGTCGCACACCGCAGGAAATATTAAGTTAATTTAGAATTATTCTTCTGTATCAAATTCAAATAAGTCTTCAAGTCTTTCTTCAAAAATTTTGCCAATTTCATCGAAAAGCTTATCGTCTTCAATAGGCTCAAGGTAGGTTTCGCCATCTTCATCCTCAACAACCGAAAGAATGATAAGCTCACCGTCATCGTCGAGGATTTCTTCAGCTTCCTGATAAACAGGGAGAAGAGCAACGAATCTACCATCGTCAGTTTCAATTCTGTCAAGCTCTTCAAAAACGTGTTCAACACCGTTTTCGTCAACAACCGATATTAAATCAGGATTGTATTCATTTTCGTTAATAATATCTGACATTATTATCACCATTTTCCTTTAAATTTATGTTAATCATTAAATTAAATTTTAATGTTAAAGTATAAGAAAGTCAACTGTAAATTATTCACAAATTGAAACTTCCCATGTAAATTCCTTACTGCTATAAGCCTCTAAAGCCATAATACCGCGTTTTTCTGAAAAATCTGAAACCTTATTGTAGCTGTCGTTAACTCCCCACCAAGGCTCTAAACAAACGTAAGGAGCGTTAGGCTTAGCCCAAATACCAAGGAAAGGTGAGTCGAAATCGAACTTAATAATTCTATCGTGTGAATTGCTTTTAATTGAAATAGAATCAGAATCGAATGAACTGAGTATCAAAGCGTCATCAACAAATAAATCCTTCGTTAATACAACCTTGTTTCCATCCATTTCAACAGGAAACTTTTCATCAACGAGAATTGATTCGTGGTCTATTCTTTCTGTTTCGAGAGAAGTATCTTTATTAAATTCAAGATAGTCACCAATCTGACAGTTAAAAGCAGGATGAGCACCAAAAGAATAATACATAACGGAGTCATTATTATTCTTAACGGTATGTGTAACTCTTAAGCCTTTTTCAGTCAACTGAAACTTAACCTTTAATTCAAACTTATAAGGATATTTTGTAATTGATTCATCATCGTCGGTTTGAACGAATGTAAGTGAATCTTCTGTTTTTTCAACTAAAGTAAAGGGCTTTTTTCTAACGATGCCGTGCTTATCCATTGAATATTCTTTACCGTTTAAAGTGTATTTATCGTCAAGAAGTCTACCGATTATCGGGAAAAGAATAGGTGACTGACCATACCAAATATCAGTATTGCCGTTCCAGATGTATTCAATACCTGTCTCTTTTGATTTTAAAGAGTTAAGCTCTGCGCCCATCTCTTTTACAGCAAGAGTAAATTTACTGTTTTCTGCAGAATAAACCATAATTTAACCTACCTATTTAGTCATTAAGCTTTATTAGCTTTTTTTCTTGTAAGAACGATGTTAACGATGATACCGAGAATAAGAGCGCAAGCGATTGAGGTAAGAGTAACTTTACCGATTGCAAGAGCCATACCGCCGATACCCGCAATAAGAATAACTGAAGCGGTGAAAAGGTTTGCATTATCTTCAAGATCAACCTTCTGAATCATTTTAAGACCGCTGACAGCGATAAATCCGTAAAGAGTAATACATACACCACCCATTACGCAACCGGGGATAGAATCAAGGAAAGCAACGAAGGGTGATACAAATGAAATGAGAATTGCCATAATTGCTGTGCAAGTAATTGTAGCTACAGAAGCATTCTTTGTAATAGCAACGCAACCTACTGATTCGCCATAAGTTGTATTGGGGCATCCGCCAAAGAAAGCACCACACATTGAACCAACACCGTCACCTAAAAGTGTTCTTGAGAGACCGGGCTCTTCAAGAAGGTCGTTTTCAATAATTGTTGAAAGGTTTTTGTGGTCAGCAATATGCTCTGCAAAAACAACAAATGCAACAGGGATATAAGCAACTGCAACTGTTGCAATGTAAGAAGCGTCAATATCTTTAATAGCAGAGAAGCCTGTTAAGAATGTAAATTCAGGAACCTTAACAAAAGTGCTGAGTGTAACACCGTTTTCAACAAGTGCCTGGAAGGGCGCAATATCCAGAGCGATAAGAGCATCATTACCGGTTGCAAAACCAATAGCTGTGAAGATACCCGCAACAACGTAACCGGCTAAAATACCAATAATAAATGGGATGAGCTTTGCCATTTTCTTGCCGTATGTAGAGCAAAGAATAACTACAAATAAAGTAACTAAAGCACAAACTAATGAAACCCAAATATTAGTTGTCATAATAAACGAACCGTTACCGTCCTGAGGACCGTAGCTGAAAACGTCTTTAATAGCAGCACCGGCTAATGAAAGACCGATAATAGCAACTGTAGGACCTATAACTACAGGGGGCATAAGCTTGTTAATCCAGTTTACGCCTGCAAATTTAATTACAAGAGCAATTACAACGTAAACAAGACCTGCAAAAGCAGCACCAAGGATAAGACCGAGGAAGCCTGCAGCAGCACTTGTTGCACCTGCAAAAGCAGCTAACATCGAGCCAATAAAAGCAAAGGATGAGCCAAGGAAAACAGGGCTTTTGAATTTTGTGAAAAGCTGATAAACGATTGTACCTACACCTGCACCGAAAAGCGCTGCAGAAGCAGTCATACCGTTACCAACGATTGCAGGAACAGCAATTGTTGCAGCCATAATTGCAAGTAACTGCTGAATTGCAAAAATGATAAGTTGTCCGAATTTTGGTTTGTCGTTTACATTATAAATCATCTTCATAATGTTTTACCCCCACATTTAAAATAATTATTATTGCCTTACGGCTAATAACCTAAAGTTTATAAAGCTTAACTGACGTTAAGCCGTCGTTTTCGGGTAAAAGCACAGCTATATGCTCTTGAGTAGAAGTAGGAACGTTTTTTCCTACGAAATCAGCTCTGAAGGGTAACTCTCTATGACCTCTGTCAACAAGAATCGCAAGCTGAATGCTTGAAGGTCTGCCTTGAGTGAAAATCGCTTCGATTGCAGCCCTTACAGTACGACCCGAAAATAACACGTCATCAACAAGAATCAAATCCTTGCCTGTAATATCAAACGGCAAAAGAGGAGGGGAAGCTTCAGGGATTTCGTGAGCCTCGGTTAAATCGTCACGGTAGTGGTTAATATCAAGCTCACCGACCTGCAGCTTTTTGCCCTCAATACTAAATATCTTTTCAGAAATCATTTTAGCAAGAGTTACACCTCTTGTTTTGATACCGACAAGATAAACGTTATCAATACCTTTATTTCGCTCGATTATCTCGTGAGAAATACGGATTAAAGAACGGTTTATAGACGCTTCATCCATAATTTCAGCTTTAAATTCCATAATAAAACCTCAAATTATAAAATGTATACTCCCGATTCGAGCTCAACTACCTCACGGTCGTTTGCCTTGATATATCGGTAAACGGGTTCATCAAACGTTTTATAATCAGAAACGGTAAAATCCTTTAAATTAACCGTTCGGATTTTGCAAGATTCATAATTACAAATGTAAAGCTTTTCATCATATAAGCTTAAGGAAACAGGATTTAAGAAAGCGGTAGAGGAATCGCCACCAATTCTTAAAACGATTTTCTCTGTTGTGGGTGAATAACGGATAATACAATTGTTTTCAGGCACAACGCACCATAAATATTTTCCGTCTGAAACAACACCGCTTATAGGACAACCTTTATACTGTAAATCGCCCGTCCAATAAAGCTTGCCTTTGTCGTCAAAAAGACCTATCTCACCGCTTGCATAGGCAATTGCCGTATGCTTATTGCCCATTTGACAAGCGTCGCAGTAAATAAAGTCGCTTAATTGATCAGCAATTGCTTCGTAGTTTTCACCGAATTTATTTAGTAAATATGCACCGCGAGTGCTGGCTGTAGGTCTTTCCAGCTTTACATCATAAGTGAAAAATGAGATTTTAGTTTTACCGCTTTTTAAAGTATCCTTTCGTGCAACAACAATACCTTTAGAAAAGGCTACAATATCAGCGATATCAATGTCCATTATTTTCTTCATAATCAACCCTCAACGCCTTTATCAATCTCGTTGATTTGATAACAAAGTGTCATAAGAGAGTCGCCCAAATGAACGTTTTCAACAGCAATATTTTCGTATCTGTGCACAAGGTCATACTGTGTGAAATTCCAAAAGCCCTTAATACCGAGGCTTACGAGCTTGTCTGCATTTTCAGCAGCGTATTCAGCAGGAATACAAAGGATTGCAATATCAGGCTTTTCTTTTTTGCAAAATTCCTCTAAATCATTTGAGTTCAAAACAACAAGACCGCCAACAGTTGTACCCACAACCTCAGGGTTGTTATCAAAAATACTTATAAGCTCAAAGCCTTTATTTTGGAAATTGAGATGAGTAGCAATAGCATGACCGAGATTACCCGCACCAATTAAAATAGCCTTAGATTTGTTGTTAATACCGAGAATATTGCCAATTTCGTTATATAACTGTTCTATGTTATAACCGTAACCCTGTTGACCGAAACCGCCGAAGCAGTTAAAATCCTGACGAATCTGAGAAGCAGTAAGACCCATTCTCACCGAAAGCTCTTTAGATGAGATTCTTACAACACCCATTTTTTTAAGTTCTTCAAGATATCTGTGGTAACGGGGAAGACGTTTAATAACAGGAACTGAAACCTGGTTATTTTCTTTCATTTTAATTAACACCTATTTTCATCAACTTAAAGAGTTTTAAGTGTATCCATTACGTAATTGCCGAACTCTTCACAAGTACAGCCTGTATCACGACCTGTAATAACAAGCTTCTTTTCTTCAATCATACAGATATCAAGAGCTCTTTCAAGCTTGTCTGCTTCTGCCTGATAACCGATGTGAGAAAGAAGAAGAACAGCAGCTCTGAGCATTGAACAGGGGTCTGCATACTGACCTCTGCCTTCCTTAACCATACGGGGAGCAGAGCCGTGAATTGCTTCAAACATTGCATACTGCTTACCGATATTAGCACTACCTGCAGTACCGACACCACCCTGAAATTCAGCAGCTTCGTCGGTAATAATATCACCGTAAAGGTTGGGAAGAACAAAAACCTTGAAATCAGTTCTGCGTTTTTTGTCGATAAGCTTTGCTGTTGTGATATCAATATACCATTCGTCTGTAGTGATTTCGGGGTAATCCTTAGCAACATTTTTACAAAGGTTAAGGAACTTACCGTCAGTTGTTTTAATAATGT
Source organism: Clostridia bacterium (assembly GCA_017937865.1). Taxonomy (GTDB): domain Bacteria; phylum Bacillota; class Clostridia; order Oscillospirales; family Acutalibacteraceae; genus DTU089. The sequence goes on from JAGBCU010000004.1 coordinate 74,592, forward strand.
TTGCTTTTGTGATAATTGAAACTCTGTCTTTTTTGTTGTTACGTGCATATTCGTAAGCGAGCTTTGCAATACGCTCTGTACCTTCAGTTGTAGTAACAACAAAGTCAAAAGCGAGCTCACCGTCAACGTCAACACCCTTGGAGCCTACTGCATAAGCACCCTCTGTGTTTTCACGGAAGAAGGTCCAATCAATATTTTCTTCGGGAATTTTAACAGGGCGAACGTTAGCAAAAAGGTCAAGAGCCTTTCTCATAGCAACGTTTGCACTTTCAATATTAGGAAGACCGTCGCCCTGCTGAGGAGTTGTTGTAGGTCCTTTAAGAATAACGTCACAAGCCTTAAGCTCTTCCATAACGTCATCAGGGATAGCCTTCATAACCTTTGCTCTGTTTTCAATTGTAAGACCGTCAATGTATTTGAATACAACCTTTCCGCTGTCAACGTCATCCTTAAGGATGAATTTAAGTACGTTTGCAGCTTCGTTTGTGATAACGGGACCGATACCGTCACCGCCACAAACACCGATAACTATTTTATCAAGTGATTTGAAATCCTTGAATTCTTTTGTTGATTTAATTTTCTGGTTTCTTGCGTCCTGCTCAATCAAAAGCTGTTTAAACTTATTGAGGGCGTTTTCAATCTGCATTTCATTCATTATTTGTTTTCCTCCTTGGTGTAGTCAAGTAAGCCACCTGCTGTAAGAATGTCAATCTGTCTTTCGGAAACATCGCAAATAAGCTTATACTCTTCGTTTTTAGTAATATTTTTAAGTGTAATTTCTTTACCTGCTTTAAGCTCAGCCTTGATAGCGGGGAGTGAAAGCTGGTCGTTAACTGAAATCTTGTCATAATCGTCAGCATTTACAAAGTTAAGAGGTAAAATGCTTGCGTTAACAAGGTTTGCTTTGTGGATTCTTGCAAAAGATTTAGTAATAACAGCCTTAACGCCAAGATAAAGAGGAACAAGAGCAGCGTGTTCACGGGATGAGCCCTGACCGTAGTTATTACCACCGATAATTATGCAAGAGCCTGCCTCTTTACAATGCTCTGCAAAGTTTTCGTCGCACTGACGGAAGCAGAACTGTGAAAGATGAGGGATATTTGAACGGTAGGGGAGAATCTTTGCGCCTGCAGGCATAATATGGTCAGTTGTAATATTATCGCCAACCTTAAGAACCGCCTTTGCATCAATTGAATCAGCAAGAGGAGTTGTTTTGGGGAAGGGCTTGATATTAGGACCGTAGTAAACCTCAACTGAAGCTGCTTCTTCGGGAGTTTCTGCGGGCATCTCAATCATATTATCATTTATAATAAATGACTTGGGAAGGGTAACAGAAATGTCTTCTTTGCAGGTTGTAGGGTCTGTAAGAACACCAGTAATTGCAGAAATTGCTGCAGTTTCGGGGCTTACAAGATATACCTTACCGTCAGCAGTACCGCTTCTGCCCTCGAAGTTTCTGTTGAAGGTACGAAGTGAAACACCTGAAGAGCAGGGTGACTGACCCATACCGATACAAGGACCGCAAGCACTTTCAAGTATACGGGCACCGGCATCAATCATATCAGCAAGACAACCGTTTAAAGCAAGCATATTTAAAACCTGCTTTGAGCCGGGAGCAATACCGAGTGATACGCCGGGATGTACCTTTTTACCTTTAAGAATTTTAGCAACCTTCATCATATCAAGAAGAGAAGAGTTGGTACATGAGCCGATAAGCACCTGGTCAACCTTAATTGTACCGATTTCTTCAACTGATTTAACGTTATCAGGCATATGAGGCATAGCTGCAAGAGGCTTAAGAGTGCAAAGGTCAATATCAATAACCTTTGAATATTCAGCATCTTCGTCGGGAAGAAGCTCAACCCAATCATTTTCACGGCTCTGAGCCTTCATAAATTCATAAGTTATTTCATCTGAGGGGAATATTGATGTTGTTGCACCTAATTCAGCACCCATATTAGTAATAGTTGCTCTTTCGGGAACTGTAAGAGTTTTAACACCTTCGCCGCCATATTCAATTACTCTGCCAACGCCACCCTTAACGCTGAGAATACGCAAAACCTCAAGAATAATATCCTTAGCTGCAACATAGGGGGAAAGCTTACCTTTAAGGTTAACCTTAACAACCTCAGGAACAGTGATATAGTAAGCACCGCCACCCATAGCAACTGCAACATCAAGACCGCCTGCACCCATAGCAAGCATACCTAAACCGCCACCTGTAGGAGTATGGCTGTCAGAACCGATAAGAGTTTTGCCGGGGATACCGAAGCGCTCTAAATGAACCTGATGGCAAATACCGTTACCGGGGCGTGAATAACGAACACCGCGTTTTTTACAAACGCTCTGAATAAATTTATGGTCATCTGCATTTTCAAAGCCTGTCTGTAAGGTGTTGTGGTCAATATAAGCAACTGAAAGCTCAGTTTTAACCTTATCAATATCCATAGCTTCAAGCTCAAGATAAGCCATTGTACCGGTTGCATCCTGAGTAAGAGTCTGGTCAATTCTTATACCAACCTCGTTACCGGGAGCATACTCGCCGTCAACAAGATGACTCTTAATAATTTTTTCGCACAAAGTGAGTCCCATTTTTACTTCCTCCAAATTAAAGTTGTTCATTTTTTTAACAAACTTATTTTAGTATTTTTTATATACTTTGTCAATGCTTTAACAAAACAATTATAAAAATATATTTAATAAATATAATCTGACAAATCTTGCACTTTTTTGTTCATTGTGCTATTATAAATAGGTTAATAGGTAATTTTCTGGGCAAACTGTTTTCGGTGATTAATTTTGAAAAGTAAAAACAACACTTTTTTTTCATTTACAGTTCCGGAAATTAATTCTGATGATCATGATTTAAATGCAGATGAACGTGAAATTAACGAAAGCTCTTATCAGGAGAGTGACAACTGTAATTTCAATGAATACGACGGTAGCGTTACCGTTGACCATAAGGGAAAGTATATTCATTGTCTTACAATCATCGGTCAGATTGAGGGTCATTATATTTTACCACCTAACAACAAAACAACTAAGTACGAGCATCTTATACCACGAATTATTTCGGTTGAAGAAAATCCTGATATTTCCGGACTTTTAGTGATTCTTAACACAGTTGGCGGTGATATTGAAGCAGGACTTGCTTTATCTGAGCTTATAGCAGGGATGAGTAAGCCAACAGCTTCTCTTGTGCTTGGCGGTAGTCATTCAATTGGGGTACCGCTTGCGGTTTCGGCTAAGCATTCTTTTATTGCTCCGACCGCTTCAATGACCATTCATCCCGTTAGAATGAACGGTTTGATTTTAGGTGTTGACCAAGCCCTTATATACCTTAAAAAGATGGAGGAACGCGTTTTAGATTTTATTTCGCGAAATTCAAACATTTCAGATAAAAGATTTAAAGAGCTTATGCTTAACAATAATCAGCTTGTTACTGATTTAGGAACTGTTTTAAGCGGTGCCGAAGCAGTGAAGGAGGGGATTATTGATGATATTGGGACTATTAACGATGCTTTAAATTTCATATCAAATTATAATTTATAGATTTCCAAGGAGAGTACTTTGTAATGGCTCAGACTAAAAAAACAGCAAACAAAAAAAGAACGCAAAAAGCAAGCAGTAAAAAATCCAACAATGCTTTAGCGCCACTTTTTAATTCAAACCACAAAACAACCTTTTCCGTTGTTATGTTGTTTATTTCAATACTTATGTGCGCCGTTGTATTTGTTGACGGTGGTAGTGTATGGGGTGGCTTAAGGAACTTTATGTTCGGTCTTTTTGGAATGTTCGGCTATATCGTTCCGATTGCAACATCTGTTTTCTGCGTTGTTGCTCTCCTACATAAGGACACACGTACATATAAATTCAGAGTTTTTGAAAGCTTTGTAATTTTCACCTTAGTTGTTTCTCTTTGTCACGTTGTTGCTTCTGAGGACGGTCTTACCTACGGTGAGCAAATCAGTAATGCTTACAATGTTTTTAAAAGCTATGATGGTACAGGCATGCACTATGGCTTTGGTGTATTTGGAGCTTTATTTGGTGGCGTTGCCCTTATGCTTACTGCGGGCAGCAAGGTTGCTTCATCAATAATTGTAATACTTATTTTGCTTGCATTACTTCTTATATTTGCAGGTCCTGTTATTTTCAGGCTTATGGACAAGCTTAAGAAGCCCGCCGAAGTTGTCGGTGAATATGCCGGTGAAAAAATAGGTGATATTAAAGCTACATACGAAGCAATTCACGATGACAGTAAAAAGAAGCGTGAACGCGCAACTAATGCTGAAAAAGGCAGAAAAGAATCTAAGAAAGCACACACTATTGACCTTGATATACCGATTGATGATGAGGTTGTTGAGGATAAAGGTGTTGACCCGATTCTTGTTACTGATAATGATGTTTTTGAATTTGAATCAATGAAAGACCATCTTTCCAAGGTTCAAAACGATGATACTATTGTACTTCTTGACGATTACGACGATACCGTTGACCTTGAGCCTCAGTCAATTGATGATATTTTTTCTGTAAAAACGCCTGCTGAGGTTCAGCTTGATACAGCTATTGATGATGTTGTTCCGATTGATGATACTGTTGTAGAAATTGATTCGGTTGAAAATGCTGTTGAAGAAGATGACGCTTTTGAACCGGATATTCAATCCGAGACTGAAATTCCCGCAAAGATTTATGAATTACCCCCGTTGGACTGTCTTGATTTACCAAAAAACAGTGGTAGTACAAACAGCGGTGATGAGCTTAGAAAAAGAGGGGAGACTATCGTCAAAACTCTTCAAAGCTTCGGTGTAGGCACAAGAATTGTCGATATTTGTCAGAGCCCGTCGGTTACTCGTTTTGAGCTACAGCCTGATCCCGGTGTAAAAATCAGTAAAATCACTGCACTTGCTGATGATATCGCAATGAACCTCGCTTCTTCAGGAGTCAGAATTGAAGCTCCTATTCCTAATAAAAATGCGGTAGGTATCGAAGTTCCAAATGCTGAAAAAGCAATGGTAACCTTACGTGAAATTCTTGAAAGCCCCACATTTAAAAATAATAAATCAAGGCTTAACGTTGCTTTAGGTAGAGATATTCAGGGTGAAGCAACCTGTGCTGACCTTGCTAAAATGCCTCACTTACTTGTTGCCGGTACTACCGGCTCAGGTAAATCAGTTTGTCTTAATACTATGATTGTAAGCTTACTTTACAATGCAACTCCTGATGAAGTTAAGCTTATAATGATAGACCCTAAAAAAGTTGAGTTCACTGTTTACAGAAACATTCCTCATCTTCTTGTGCCTGTCGTTGCAGACCCGAGAAAGGCAGCAGGAGCTCTTTCCTGGGCAGTTGCCGAAATGGATAAAAGATACGCACTCTTTGCTGAAAAGGGCGTTAGAAATCTTCAAGGCTACAACAATTATGCCTTATCTGAAAATCTTCCTAAGATGCCACAAATCGTTATTATAATAGATGAGCTTTCTGACTTGATGATGGCGGCTTCAAACGAAGTAGAAGACAGTATCTGCCGTCTTGCCCAGAAAGCCCGTGCCGCAGGTATGCACCTTATTGTTGCAACTCAAAGACCCTCAGTTGACGTTATTACGGGTCTTATTAAAGCCAACATCCCAAGCCGTATTGCCTTTGCAGTTAAATCTCAGATAGATTCACGTACTATAATTGATACTCAAGGTGCTGAGAAGCTTTTAGGTAACGGTGATATGCTTTACTGTCCCGTTGGTCTTTCAAAGCCTGTACGTGTTCAGGGCTCATACGTTTCAGATGATGAAATTGAGCGTGTTATTGATTTCGTTACAAGCCAGGGCGAGGTTAAATACGACAGCGACGTTATGCAGGAGATTGAGCTTAAAGCCGCTCAGGATGGCAAAAAGAAATCTACAGTAGTTGATACAAATGACGTCGGTGGCGGGGATTATGAAGATGAAATGTTCCCGAAGGCTGTTGAGGTTGTTGTTGAATCGGGTATGGCTTCGACAACCCTTTTACAGCGTAAGTTGAAGTTAGGTTATGCCCGTGCTGCAAGAGTTATTGACGAGCTTGCAGAAAAGGGAATTATAGGCCCCTATGAAGGCAACAAACCGAGAAAGGTTCTTATTACAAAAGAACAATGGTATCAGATGCAGGCTTCAGGAGCTGCTCCCGCAACTCCAAAACAGCTTTCAATTGATGATATTCCCGTTCAGAATAGCATTAACGACACTGCTTCAGAGAATTTACCTGCCTCATCAAACCATAATTATTTCGGCTCTGCAGTAAACACAGTTAACTATGACGTTGAGGAGCAATAACCTATGGATATTTTCGTTGAATATTTAGACGGTGATTATGCAGTTTGCAGATTGCCTGACAGAGCTAAAAACCTGATAAGATTACCTCTAAGAGATTTACCGAAGGGTACAGCGCCCTTAAAGGTTATATCAATGAGAGATAACGGCTCATTCATTATTAACGAATACGCAAGAGAAGAGCGAATGAAAAAAATCGTTAAGTATTTGAAATGTAAAAATTATTCCTTTGATTTGAGGTAAAAAAACTCAAAATTTAGGAAATAATTGATAAAAAAGTATTGATTTTTTTGTAAAAGAGTGATATACTTTCTACGCTAAAAAACTCACGCAGGGTAGATTGAAAGTGTCGTGTGCATCATAGATGTGGTGTTTTCAAGTCGAAACCTTGCGGCGGTTTAACAAAAAGGAGGACAAAATTATGTCAGTAGTTTCAATGAAACAATTACTCGAAGCAGGTGTTCACTTCGGACACCAGACAAGAAGATGGAACCCCAAAATGGCTCCCTACATCTTCACAGAAAGAAATGGTATTTATATCATCGACCTTCAGAAGACTGTAAAGAAGCTTGAAGAGGCTTACACCTTCATCAACCAGATCGCTCAGGAGGGCGGCGAAGTTCTTTTCGTAGGTACAAAGAAGCAGGCTCAGGATTCTATTAAAGAAGAAGCAGAGCGTTGCGGTATGTCTTACGTTAATGCTCGTTGGCTCGGCGGTATGCTTACAAACTTCAACACAATCACAAAGAGAATTAAAAGACTTGCTCAGCTTAACGCTATGGAAGCTGACGGTACTTTTGACCTTCTTCCTAAGAAAGAAGTTATCAAGCTCAACCTTGAAAGAGAAAAGCTTGAAAAGTTTATGGGCGGTATCACAGAAATGAAAAAGATGCCCGCTGCTATGTTTATCGTTGACCCCAGAAAAGAAAGAATTGCAGTTCTCGAAGCAAAGAAACTCGGTATTCCGATTGTTGCTATCGTTGATACAAACTGTGACCCCGATGAAATCGACTACGTAATCCCCGGTAATGATGATGCTATCCGTGCAGTAAAGCTTATTGCAGGCGCTATGGCTGACGCTATCATTGCAGGTCGTCAGGGCGAGCAGACAGTAGCTAAAGAAGAAGCTGCTGAAGAGGTTGCTGAGGAAGCAGCTGCTGAATAATCAAATAAATAATAAGGCGGAATCTTTTTTCCGCCTTGATAACTTTTTAAAGGAGGAAACAACCATGGCATTTACAGCTCAGGATGTTAAAAACTTAAGAGAAAAAACAGGCGTTGGTATGATGGAGTGTAAAAAAGCACTTACAGAAGCTGACGGTGATATGGACAGAGCATTCGAAATTCTTCGTGAAAGAGGACTTGCTGCATCTGAAAAGAAAGCAAGCAGAATTGCAGCTGAAGGTGCAATTATCGCTTACACAGATGAGGATAGCAAAACAACAGTTCTTCTTGAAATCAACTCTGAAACTGACTTCGTAGGTAAAAACGATAAATTCCAAGAGTTTGGTCTCAACGTTGCTAAAACAATCGCTGCTAACAAACCCGCTTCTGTTGAAGCTCTTGCAGACCTCAAGCTTGTTGACTCTGACAGAACTGTTACAGAGAACCTTAACGACCTTATCCTCGTTATCGGTGAAAACCTTAAAATCCGTCGTTTTGAAATCATCGAGGGTGATGTTGTAACATATATCCACGGTGGCGGTGCAGTTGGTGTTGCCGTTAAATTTGAAACAAACCTCAGCGACAAGGCTGAATTTGTAGCAATGGGTAAAAATATTGCTATGCAGGTTGCAGCTATGCGTCCCGAATACCTTGGTAAAGACAGCATTTCAGCTGACGAGCTCGCAAAAATGAAATCTATCACAATTGATAGCTCACTTAACAAGCCCGAATCACTTCCCAAGCCCATCCTTACAGCTCTTTTCGCAAAAGCTATTGATGAAAAGCTTTTCAGTGACGAAGATCTTGCTGCATACGAAGAGAACCAGAAGAGCCCCTATCTTTTCAACTTCCTTTCAAAAGAAGCTGTTGCTACTCTTGCATCTCTTGCAATTGCAGGTAAAGAAGAGTATATCAACAACAAAATCTTTGCAGGCGCTGTTGAAGGCCGTATCAAAAAGCAGATTAAAGAAATCTGCCTTCTTGAACAGACATTCGTTCGTTCAGACCTCTTTGACGGCACAGTAGCAGGTTACGTTGCTCAGGTTGCAAAGAATAACGGCGCTGACATTAACGTTGTTAGCTTTGTTCGTCTTGAAAAAGGCGAGGGTCTCGAAAAAAGAGAAGATAATTTTGCTGACGAAGTTGCCAGCATGATGAAATAAGATTTCAAACGAGGGCGGCTTTCATATGAGAGCCGTCCACAATCTTTGTATAATAACCAATTATTTGGTATACTTTAATAAAGTGGTGATATTAATGGAAAGAAAAGTCGGTACTGTATCAAGAGGTATTCGTTGCCCTATCATAAGAGAAGGCGATAACCTTGTTGAAATCGCAGTAAACAGTGTCCTTGAGGCAGCAGAGAGTGAAGGTTTTGAGCTTCGTGACAGAGATGTTATCGCTCTTACAGAATCTATCGTTGCCCGTGCTCAGGGTAACTATGCTAAAGTTGAGGACATCGCTGCAGACGTTAAAGCGAAGCTTGGCGGTGAAACTGTAGGTGTAATTTTCCCTATACTTTCAAGAAACCGTTTTGCTATCTGCCTTAAGGGAATTGCAATGGGTGCGAAGAAGATTGTTCTTATGCTCAGCTACCCCAGTGATGAGGTTGGTAATTCGCTTTTAACCTACGATCAGCTTGACGATGCCGGTATTAACCCTTATTCTGATGTTCTTACTCTTGAAAAGTACAGAGAGCTTTTCGGTGAAAACAAGCATGAGTTCACAGGTGTTGACTACGTTGCATATTATAGCGAAATTATTAAATCTGCAGGTGCAGAGGTTGAAATTGTTTTCGCAAATCAGCCTAAAACAATTCTTAATTATACTGACTGCGTTCTTACTTGCGATATCCACACAAGAAAAAGAACTAAGAGAATCCTTAAGGCTGCAGGTGCAAAGGTTGTTTGCGGTCTTGATGATATTCTTAATGCACCCGTTAACGGCAGTGGTTGTAACGAAGCATACGGTCTTTTAGGTTCAAACAAATCTACTGAAGATACAATTAAGCTTTTCCCCAGAGAATGCAGAGGCTTAGTTGATGATATTCAGGCTGAGATTCTCAAGAGAACAGGTAAGCACGTTGAAGTTATGATTTACGGTGACGGTGCATTCAAAGATCCTCAGGGAAAAATCTGGGAGCTTGCTGACCCGGTTGTTTCACCCGCACATACAGACGGTCTTATTGGTACACCTAATGAGCTTAAGCTTAAATACCTTGCAGACAATGATTTCAAAGGCCTTTCAGGCGCAGAGCTTAAGGAAGCTATTTCAAACAGTATTAAAGCAAAATCAGGTAGCCTTGTAGGTAATATGGCTTCTCAGGGTACAACTCCCAGACAGCTTACTGACCTTATCGGTTCACTTTGTGACCTTACAAGCGGTTCAGGTGACAAGGGTACACCTATTATTCTCGTTCAGGGTTATTTCGATAACTACACAGATTAATAGAATTCATTAAGCTAACGGAGGTTTATATTATGGAACTTGCAAAAAGACCTGAAGATATGAAAAGAATTACCACTAAAGAACTTGCTGATAAATTTATTAAAGAACAGATTGCAGAAGTAAGAGCACAGGTAGGAGACAAGAAAGTTCTTCTTGCTCTTTCAGGCGGTGTTGATTCATCAGTTGTTGCTGCTCTTCTTATAAAGGCTATCGGTAAACAGCTTGTTTGTGTTCACGTTAACCACGGCCTTATGAGAAAGAATGAAAGCGAAAACGTTATAGAAGTTTTCGGAAAAGAGCTTGACGCTAACCTTATATACGTTGATGCAACTGACCGTTTCCTTGACCTTCTTGCAGGCGTTAGTGAGCCTGAAAAGAAGAGAAAAATCATCGGTGCTGAGTTTATTAACGTTTTTGCTGACGAAGCAAGAAAGCTTGAAGGAATTGAGTTTTTAGCTCAGGGTACAATTTACCCCGACATCCTCGAAAGCATAAAGCAAGCGGAGGGTAAACAGGCAGTTAAATCTCACCACAATGTTGGCGGACTTCCTGAAGACCTCAATTTCCAGCTTGTTGAGCCTATCAAGCTTCTTTTCAAAGACGAAGTTCGCGTTGTAGGTGAAGCACTCGGTCTTCCTCATACAATGGTTTACCGTCAGCCGTTCCCCGGTCCCGGACTTGGTGTTCGTTGCCTCGGTGCTATTACAAGAGACAGACTTAATGCTCTTAGAGAAGCAGATGCTATTCTTCGCGAAGAATTTGATAAAAACGGTCTTGCCGAAAAGGTTTGGCAGTATTTTATTGCAGTACCCGATATCAAGAGTGTTGGTGTAAAAAACGAAAGCCGTTACGAAGGCTGGCCCGCAATTATTCGTGCTGTTAATACAAAAGACGCAATGAGTGCAACAATCGAAGAAATTCCCTACGCAATTCTTCACAAGGTTACAGATAGAATCACTCACGAGGTAGAGGGAATTAACAGAGTTCTTTACGACCTCACCCCCAAGCCCATCGGCACTATTGAGTGGGAATAATATCGAATTAACACAGTTTATTTACAGTAGCAGACAGTGGTTTTCATTGTCTGCTATTATTTTTATTATCATTATTATTTCGTGTGCAATTATTATCCATAGCAGAGCCACAGAAATCGTAAATCACGATATAATTTACAAGTAACAGAAGCACGGCGGTAGGGAGAAATCCTTTCCACTAATTTTTTTGAAAAAATAAATTTGTGTGTCACCTTTTATATTGCCCGTGCATCTATATATCAGAACAGCGAAATGATGGTATAGTTATGGTATTCAGTAGTTTACAATTTATCTTTATATTTATGCCGATATTCTTCGGGTGCTACTATATTGTACC